>DNRQ01000036.1 GCA_003499925.1 Geobacter sp. | reverse complement strand
GTAGTCGTAGGCGCCAAGCTTCATGCAGCCGATGGCGTCTTCCACGGAGCCGTAAGCCGACATCATGATGACCGTCGCGCCGATCCCGGCTTCGGCGCAGCGGTTCAGGAAACTCCTGCCGTCCATGACCGGCATCCTGATGTCGCACAGGATGAAGGCATAGTTGCCGAGGCGGGATTTCTCCAGTGCCTCGACGCCGTCGGCTGCGCAATCGACCAGGTAGCCCAGTTTCCTCAGCATCACCTGGAGCATGTGGCGCAGGTTCTCCTCGTCATCGACGACGAGTATTTTCTTCTTCTCAAGCACAGTAGTCTGTCCCCATGGGAATAGGTCTCTTATCCGGTTTGGTGGATTGAAAATCCGTTTGTGGTGGGCGCGGCCCACCCTACGGAGTCCCTGTAGGGTGGGCCGCGCCCACCTTTCCTACCCCCCTGCTACTCTCCTGCTATCAGATCTGAAACGTCCGGCGGTTGTGAGCGGCACCAATCATCAGGGTACATCCCGCTCCCCACCATTCTCCGGAAGGTTGAAAAAGGCCAGTCGCACGCCGAACTCACCAAGCCGTGCTTGACAGGATTGTAATGAATGTAGTCACAATGGGCGGCAAAGTCCCTATCGTCATGAATTCTATGCTCCCAAAAACGACGCTGCCATACAGTGCTCTCCCTGTGCTTGCTCCTTGACATGGTCGCTTCCGGCAAGCTTATGCATTCCCTGACACTTCGGGTGAACCCTCTTTTGATGAGGCTCCATCGGGTCGAGTAATCGGTGTCCCCTTCAGGCAACTCCCAGATACAATGTAAATGGTCCGGCAACAGTACCCATGCGGCGATGGAAAAAGGGTATGCTTTTCGCGTTTCGACAATTGCCTCCCTCAGCGCCCCCCTCGACTGTTCCAAACAAAGAATCGGCTGGCGTTGATAGGTCACGATTGTAAAGAAATAAGTATTTCCGTCATGTGCTCTTCGGTACGTTGACATTATCGTCCATACTCACGGGTTTGGTGGGCGCGGCCCACCCTACGTTCTCACCCTTCACCCCATCCCCACCCCGACCCTCCCCTTGAAGGGGAGGGCCCGTCAGGAAGAAGCCGCCGGCATCCTTAAGCCGAACCGGCTCCCCTTGCCCAGTTCGCTTCGCACCGTGATCCTCCCGCCGCAGGAATCCGCTATCCGGGCGGCGATGGCCAGGCCCAGGCCGGTCCCCTTGCCGGGCTCCTTGGTGGTGAAGAACGGGTCGAAGACGAGCGACAGATGCTCGGGCGGCATCCCCTCGCCGTTATCGATCACCTCCATGACGACCTCAGCGCCCTCGCGCCTCCCCTCGACCCGCAGCTCGCCCCCCCCGGGCATGGCGTCCCGCGCATTCATGATCAGGTTGATGAAAAGCTGCTCCAACTGGTGGGGATCGGCCTGGACCCGCGGCAGCCCCGGCTCCGCCTCGACCGTCACGCTGAGGAGCTTGAGCACCCCCTGGGAGGCGAGCAGCTCCAGGATCTTCTCCATGAGGGGGAGCAGTTCCACCTGCTGGTGAGCCGCCTCCTTGGGGCGCGCATAGTCGAGGAGCCCCCTGACGATGCGGTCGATCCGGCGCGACTCCACCGCGATCCTGCGCAGATAATCGGATTTCTCGGCATCTTCTGCGAGTTCGTCGGAAAGGATCCCGGTGTAGCCCATGACGGCAGAGAGCGGCGTGCCGATCTCGTGGGCCATGCCGGCCGCCAGAAGCCCGACCGAGGCCATCTTCTCGGAACGGATCGCCTCGCTTCTCGCCTCGATGATCTGCAGGTTGGCCCGGTTCAGTGAGGCGACCTTCTCCTCGACCTCTTCCCTTTTATGCCTCAGGGCGAGCACCATCGCGTTGAAGGCATCGGAGAGTTCAGCCACCTCCGTGCTCCCCGGGACGTGCACGGTACCTCCGAGATCGCCGGCCGCGATCCTGCGGGTAGCGGTGACCAGCCTCCTTATCGGCAGCACCACGGTGTGGGAGAGCAGCCAGGAGCCCAGGACGAGCAGCAGCAGAAAGTCCAGCACGAAGTAGGCGAGAAAGAGGTGGCGGGAACCCTTGAGCCTCTCCTGTTCCGCCGCAAGCGACAGGGTGAGACGCGCCGCGCCGACGACCTTCCCCTGCTCCATTATGGCAGCGTAGCAGCGACCGAAACGGCCGTCCTGGGAGAGCTGGAAGGAGGGGCGCCCACCCTTCAGGAGGTTCAGCACTCCCGCATCGGCCCCCTCCCGGTCCGAGAGCGCGTAGAGATCGCGCCCGGCGCCGTCGACCACGAGCAGGCCGGCGAAGCTTTTCTCCCTGGAGAGCAGGGCCAGATATCTGGCAGCGGCCGTCCCCGCCTCGGGTGCCGCCAAGGGACGGGGCAAAAGCTCGGCGACGGAAGAGAGGAGCAGCCGGCCGTCCTCCCCCTTCTGGGCGAAAAGTTCGTTTTCAGCGGTCTTGAAGGAGATCAGGGAGAGCAGTATCCAGGTAAGCACGAGCAGAGCGCTTAGGGCGGAGAGGATATAGAAGGTAAGGCTGAAGCGGATAGCTCTCATAGGTCAGCTCATCTTCCCATGTTGAGGTACCAGAAGATGAGCCTGTTGCCGTAAAAGATATAGAGGAGCGCGGCGCTTGCCAGGTACGGTCCGAAGGGAATGGCGAGCGTGGCATCCTTTTTCTGCGCCAGCATGAGGCTCACCCCTATCACCGAGCCGAGCAGCGACGCGGCGAAAACGATGAAGAGGATCGCCTTCCAGCCGAAAAAAGCCCCCATCATGGCGAGCAGCTTGATATCGCCCCCCCCCATGCCGTCCCTCTTGGCGATGAGCTGGTAGCCGTAGGCGACCAGGAGCAGGCTCCCTCCCCCGGCCAGGATGCCGAGCAGCGAATTGAGCCAACCCAAACCGGGGATGAAAAACGAGACGGCGAAGCCGGTCACGATCCCCGGCAGCGTGATCGAGTCGGGAATGATCTGGTGCTCCAGGTCGATGAAGGTGACGACGACCAGGGCGCTGCAAAACAGGAAGAGCACCGCGAAGCCGAACCCGGGGCCGAATCTCAGGAACAGTGCCAGGGTGAGCGCCCCGTTGATGAATTCCACCAGCGGGTACTGCAGGGAGATCGGTTCGCCGCAACGGCGGCACTTCCCCTTCAGAAACAGGTAACTCAGGATCGGGATGTTGTCGTACCAGCGGATGACGTAGTCGCAGTTGGTGCAGTGTGAGGGTGGGAAAACCACCGACTCCCGCTTGGGGAGCCTGAAGATGCAGACGTTCAGGAACGACCCGACCACGGCGCCAAAGGCAAAGGCAAAAAAGCCATAGATGATGAACGGTGAGATCAAAGCGGAAACCTCGGGGTTTGTCAGTTTTGGAATTGGGCAGCCGGCAGGGACCGGCGCGGTCGCCGCCTCATGAGCGGGCTGTAGAGCAGTATACAGAAAGAGCTAATAATTTCATAGAAATATCGCGAAACGAATACGCCGCGGCCCCCGGGTCTCGGGTGCCGCGGCGTAGATGTCGCAACTGGCGTCAGGCTCCCGCCAGTTTTCTCCCCCCTGCTGCGGGCACTGCCATTAGGTTAAGCTCCATCTGCTGGCTCTCCCCAACCATCCCCCATCAAGGGGGGAGGGGTGCTTGTCATCTCGTTCCCAAGCTCCAGCTTGGGAACGCAAATTGTATAGGAAGCTCCGCTTCAACGCCTCAAAGCTGGAGCTTTGACTGCGATTGCATTCCCAAGCTGGAGCTTGGGAACGAGATGCACGAGAAACTTCTCAGGTGGATCTGACCGACTACCCCCCTTTTCATTTTACCGATACCAGGTAGCGTTCCCCTCTCCCCAGCCCTCCCATCAAGGGCGGGGGCCAGGGAGAGGGGGCTTAGCTAGCGCAGGCGCTGGATCTTCACCAGGCTCTCCTCCAAAAGCTGCTTCTTGCTGGCGAACTCGGCGATCTTCTCGCGCTCCTTGACCACCACGTCGGCCGGCGCCCGCTCCACGAAGCTCGGGTTTTCCAGCTTCTTGGAGAGAAAATCGATGTCCTTCTCGATCTTGGCGATCTCCTTGTTCAGGCGCTTCTCCTCCTCCTCGACGTCGACCAGGCCGCGCAGCGGCACGACGATCTCCACGTCGCCCGCAACCTGCAGGGACGCCTCCGCCGGGCGCTCGACCCCCTGTCCGATGGCGAGATCGGAGAGACGGGCGAGGCTCATGACGTACGCCTCGTTCCTCTTCAAGAGCGTGAGACTCTGCTCCGATTTGCAGTCGAGGATGACGGCGATCTGCCTGCTGGGAGCCACCTCCATCTCGCCTCTGATGTTCCTGATCCCCTTGATGACGTCCATCACCAGCTCCATCTCGGTCGCGGCGCCGGCGAATTCCGCCCACTCCCCGCGCGGCGTCGGGAATTCGGCGAGCATGATCGATGCAGCCCGGCCTGCACCGGCCGGCAGCGCCTGCCAGATCTCCTCGGTGATGAAGGGCATGAAGGGGTGCAACAGACGCAGGAGGTTCTCAAGAACCAGCCAGAGCACGTACTTGGCGCTTTTCTGCCGGTCGCTGTCCCCCTTGTAGAGGTCGTCCTTGACCAGTTCGATGTACCAGTCGCAGAATTCGCTCCAGGTGAAGCGGTACAGATCGCCGGCAGCCTCGTTGAAGCGGAAGGAGGTGAGTGCCGCGTCGACCGATGCGGCCGCCTCGTTCAACCGGAACAGGATCCACCGGTCGGCGTTGGAGAGCTTCAGGGAGGCGGGATCGACCCGCTCCGGCTCGAACCCCTCCAGGTTCATCATGGCGAAGCGCGAGGCGTTCCAGATCTTGTTGGCGAAGTTGCGGTACCCCGCGATCCTCTCCTCGGCAAGCTTCACGTCCCTCCCCTGCGCCGCGAAGGCCGCCAGGGTGAAGCGGAAGGCGTCCGTGCCGTAGGCGTCGATGACGGTCAGGGGGTCGATCACGTTCCCCTTGGACTTGCTCATCTTCTGTCCCTGGGAATCGCGCACCAGGGCATGGATGTAGACGTCGGTGAAGGGGACCTGGTCCATGAAGTGCAGCCCCATCATCATCATGCGGGCCACCCAGAAGAAGAGGATGTCGAAGCCGGTGACAAGGCACGAGGTCGGGTAGAAGGAGGCAAGCTCCGGCGTCTTCTCCGGCCACCCCAAGGTCGAGAAGGGCCAGAGCGCCGAGGAGAACCAGGTGTCCAGCACGTCGGTCTCCTGGCGGATCTCGTCGGAGCCGCACTTCTCGCAGCAGGTCGGATCCTCCTTGGCCACCGTGATGGCGCCGCAGTGGTCGCAGAACCAGGCGGGGATCCGGTGACCCCACCAGATCTGGCGCGATATGCACCAGTCCCGGATGTTTTCCATCCAGTCGTAGTAGGTATTCTCCCACTGCGCCGGGACGATCTTGGTCCGGCCGTCCTTGACCGCGGCCAGCGCCTTCTCCGCGAGCGGCGCCACCCTCACGTACCACTGCAGCGACATGTAAGGCTCCACCACCGTCTTGCAGCGGTAGCACCCCCCCACCGACAGCGCGTGATCCTGGATCTTTTCCAAAAGCCCCGCCGCCTCCAGGTCCGCCACCACCTGCTTTCTGGCCGCGAAGCGGTCCATCCCCTCGTACTGCTTGCCGGCGGCATTCACCACCCCCGACTCGTCGAAGACGTTGATCCGGTCCAGGTTATGGCGCACCCCCACCTCGAAGTCGTTGAAGTCGTGCGCCGGGGTGATCTTGACCACGCCGGTGCCGAACTCGACATCGACGTAGTCGTCGGCGATGATCGGGATCTCGCGGTTGACCAGCGGCAGCAGCACCTTTTGTCCGATCAGGTGGCTGTAGCGCTCGTCGGCCGGATTGACGGCGACCGCGGTATCGCCCAGCATGGTTTCGGGACGCGTGGTGGCGACCACCAGGAATTCCTCGCTTCCCAGCACAGGGTAGCGCAGGTGCCAGAGGTGCCCCGCCTTATCCTCGTGCTCCACCTCGATGTCCGAGAGCGCGGTATGGCAGCGCGGGCACCAGTTGATCAGGCGGTTGTCGCGGTAGATCAGCCCCTCGTCGTAGAGACGGACGAAGACCTCGCGCACCGCGGTCGAGAGCCCGGCGTCCATGGTGAAGCGCTCGCGCTCCCAGTCGCAGGAGGCGCCAAGCCGCTTCAGCTGGTCGATGATCTGCCCCCCCGACTCGGCCTTCCACTGCCAGACCCGCTCGATGAACGCCTCGCGTCCCAGCTCGAAACGGTCCTTCCCCTCGCCTGCCAACTGGCGCTCCACCACGTTCTGGGTGGCGATTCCGGCGTGGTCGGTCCCCGGCATCCAGAGCACGTTGTACCCCGCCATCCGCTTCCAGCGGCAGAGGATGTCCTGCAGGGTATTGTTCAGGGCGTGCCCCATGTGCAGCACGCCGGTGATGTTCGGGGGGGGGATCACGATGCTGTAGGAGGGCTTGTCGGAGGGAAGGGTGGCGTGAAAATATCCCTTTTGCTCCCACACCTGGTACCACTTCTGTTCAACGCTCTTGGGCTCGTAAACCTTTTCCAGCTCTTTGTTTGCCATCTGATCTACCTCTTAATATAAGTAAGTCCCCCTTTGACAAAGGGGGATTTAGGGGGATTTGATTTTCCGGCGCAGAGGCAAATCCCCCCGCCCCCCTTTTTCAAAGGGGGGAGAACTGGTCTTTGCAGGCTGAAGAATACCGGTGACGCATGACACATACTGATGCGCTGATCTTCCGCTGAAAAAACTCCCTCCCCTTCAAGGGGAGGGTTGGGGTGGATGGGCTCCTGACCTCCCCCTTGAAGGGGGAGGGACCTGAACAGCGGAAGATCAGCGCTAATCAGGTGACACATTAAAAAAGGGGATCGTGAGATCCCCTGATTGTACGAAATGAACGGGCGAAGCATCACTTTTACAGGTACCTGCGCATCAGTTAGCTAGCCCCAACACGGGCTAGCCGCGGGTACCCGCCTTGAGCTTCCTGATCTCCTCCTTTATCAGCAGCTCGGCCAGATCGGGAACCACCTCCCAGACGATCCGCTCGATGACCTCCCGGGAGATCTTCGAGATGGCTGCGGCAAGATCCGCCTCGCTGAAAGCTGGAGCGGGCTGCGCCTTGGCCTCGGCGGCACCGGGGACCGCAGCCTGCAGGATCGGCGCGGCCTGCGGCTCCATGGCGGGAATCGGCTCCCAGACCGGCTCGACAGGCGCGGCTGCCGCCGGGGCAGCCGGTTCGACTGCTTCGGGCCCAAAGGGGAACGGCTGGTACTCGGGGATCTCGAACTGATTCTGCTCCGGAGCCGGCGCCGGGGTGAGCGACGCCTCGTCGAAGCTGAAGAGCTCCTCGGCAGAGGGTTGCACCACCGGTTCATCGACGGCATAGGCGAGATCAAGCGCAGGACCGGTCTCCTCGATCGCTTCAGACTCATCCTCGAAGCTGAAGAACTCCTCGGCCTCGAACTCGGCGTCCGGTTCCAGGACGCCAAAAGCCTCGGGGGGTGCGCCGGCCGCGGCTTTCGGTGCCTCTTCCAGCTCGAAGGCGCCCCAGAGATCATCCTCATAGCTCGCCTCGACGATCTCCTCCTCAATTGCTGCAGGCTTCGCGGCAACGGGCTCTTCAGGAGCCGCAAAACCGGGAGCCGCCTGCGGCATGGCAGGAGCTGCGGGAGCCGTGAAGGCCGCAAAGGGAGCCGGTTCGGGCGCCGGGGCGGCAGCGGGGGGCGCCGGGGCCGCAAATGCGGCAGCGGCGACCGGAGGCATGGTATCAAAAGAGGAGAGGTCGCCCCAAAGTTCCTCGGCTGCGGCCTCGATCGGCAGCGGCCGTGCCGCGGGAGTCGGCGCGGGGGCGGCGCGTCTCGCCTTCCCCAATTCGAGCAGCTCCTTGACCCGGTCGATCAGCTGCTGGGACTCGAACGGCTTCGAGATCGAGGCATCCGCACCGCAGTCGCGCGCCTTCTCCTCGTCAAGAGGTTCGAAGGCGCCGATCAGAAGCAGAATGGGGACGGAGCTGAGCGTCGGGTCGCGCCGGATCTCGGTGCAGACCTCGTACCCTGTCTTGCCGGGCATCAAGGCATCGACCAGCATCACATCGGGGCGGATCTCACGCGCCTTTTCCAAGGCGGCAGTGCCGTTGTCAACGACGGTAAGATCGAACTCCTCGTTGGCAAAGATGATCGCGACGACTTTCTGGATGGTGATGCTGTCATCGGCGAGGAGCAGTCTGTTGCCCATCTATCCCTCCTCTACTTTGGAAGCTGTTTATCAGGCGTTTATGCTGCACGAAATCGGCATCACTGACAACTGGGAAGCATCCGGCATTTTGCCGAGTAGATATATTCACCCTCTGCCAGAGATTGGCTTGCCGGATATCGGCTAAATTGTGTGCTTAACCGGTAAAACGGTAGAAAAAGCTAGCATAAAGGCCGTAGGGTGTCAAGGTTTTTGCCCTTTCTTATTAATCACTCATCATTGAAATCGGCCATTTCGCCAAGCTCCGGAGGAACCGCGAATAACTGCGATGCCAAGGTGGAAAGTTCAGCGCGCAACCTGCTGAAATCGTGAGGCTTCTTGTAGTCCAGACGCGCCGTCAAAAGGATCACGAAGATATCGGAGACCGGGTCGATCCAGATCGAGGAGCCTGAATAGCCGGTATGGCCGAAGGAGACCTTGGAGAAGCCGAGCCCGCGCGGCGAAGAGTACGGGGAGGAGATGTCCCACCCCAGCCCGCGCACGACCTCCCCCCCGCGCGAGAAATAAGGCGCCGTCATCTGGTCCACCGTGCGCTGCGCCAGCACCCTTTTGCCGTCCAGCGCACCGCCTGCCAGCATCATGCGGCAAAACCTGGCCAGGTCGCCGGCCGTGGAGAACAGGCCGGCATGACCGGCCACGCCCCCCAGTTGACGGGAAAGCTGGTCCTGGGCCTCGCCCTGGAGGATCCCCGCCTCGCAGATGGTTGCCGAGCAGCGCTCCCTGTCCTGCGGCTTGAAAAACGTGTCCGACATGCCGAGCGGGCGATAGAAGGAAGCCCGGGCGTAGAGGTCGAGCCCTGCGCCGGTAGCCCTTCTGGTGAGTTCGGCGAGCAGGATGAAGTTCAGGTCGGCATATCTGAATCGGCTGCCTATCTCACCCTTGAGTTTCTGGGCGGCGGCTCCCTCGATGGCGCTTTGCATCGGGTTCAGGCTGGAGAGCGGGATGTCGTCAAGCCCCGTGGTGTGGGTCAGCAGGTTGAGCACCAGGATGGCGTCCTTGCCGCGGCCGGCAAATTCCGGAAACCACTTCACTACCGGATCGAGCAGGGAAAGCCTCCCCTCCTCGGCCAGTTTCAGGATCGCCGGGGTGGTGGCGACCACCTTGGTGAGGGAGGCGATATCGAAGAGGGTGTCGGGGGTCATGGCCCGCGCCTCGGGAAGCGAGGAGACGCGGCCGTAGGAAGCTTGGAAGAGGATTTTTTCGCGGCTGCCGATCAGCACCACCCCGCCCGCTATCAGGTTGCGGCTGATGGCCTCGGTGACCAGCGCGTCGATAGGTGCCGGTTCGTTTCCGAAACAGGGGAAGGCCAGGCCCAGTGCCAATGCACAGATGAAGCTTCTGAAAAGGGTCATTGGGAAACCAGGAAACCAGGGGCTAGGGGCTAGGGGCTAGCCCCTGCCTTAGCCCCTGCCTCTAATTCATCCTGAAGGTGATCGACTTCAGGGGGTTGCCGTCGCTGTCCTGCGCCTCGCAGCGCCACTCGCCGGAAACCCCCTTCTGCACCGATATCCTGCTGTAGGTGCGCCAGCGGGAGCCCTTGACAGGCATCTCGTCTTCACCCATCACCTTGCCGTCCAGATACCAGATGTGTTTGATGGTGGTGTCGACACCCTTTGGCGCCTGGGTCCTGGTGAAGCAGTAAAGCGCTTTCACCGAGGACGACGAGATGCGCCAGACGGAGTCGATAGGGTTTCCCTTGACGATCTTAGTGGTGACCGCCATCTCGGTCACCTTCAGATCGCCCGCCTCGGATTGCGCCCGGCCGGCGAGAAAGAGAAAAAGCGCAGCAGTCGCCGTACAAAAAAGCCTCGTGAAAGTCATTATGCCTCCAGCCGTGATCCCCTCGCAGAAGTTTGCCCGCAGAAGTTGCCTTAAACGACGCCGTGCAGCAATGACGTCTAAATACAGAGAATACCACCTGAAAACGGTTGCGAAAGTACCGGCTGCGAATTCGGGCCGACTGGAGCCCGCTGCTGCGCTTTCAGGTACGGTAGTCCGCGTTGATCCGCACGTAATCGTAGGAGAGGTCGCTGGTATAAACCGTTGCCTCGCCTGCACCTACATGCAGATCGATAGTGACGGTAAATTCCTTCTGCTTCAAGACCTCGGTGCCGGCCGCTTCCGCGTCGCCCCCGGCGAATACGCCGCTTGAGGCCATGACCACGTCGTCGAAGCGTATCTCCACCCGATCCTGCTCCATCTCTGCCCCGGAGTATCCCACTGCGGCGATGATCCTGCCCCAGTTGGCGTCCTGGCCGAAAAACGCCGTCTTCACCAGGAGGGAATTGGCGACCGCCAGAGCCGCCTTCTTGGCGTCGGCATTGCTCTTGGCGCGACGAACCCTGATCTCGACGAACTTGGTGGCCCCCTCGCCGTCCTTGACGATCTGCTTGGCAAGCGACAGCAGGGTGTCGTGCAGCAGGGCGAGGAAAGCGGCAGCCTCCGGGGTGCCGGCCTCGATGAGCCGGTTCCCCGCGGCGCCGTTGGCTATGATCAGGGCGGTGTCGTTGGTCGAGGTGTCGCCGTCCACGGTAATCGCGTTGAAGGAGCCTTCCACCGCCTCGCTGAAGGCGCTGCGCAGCAATGCCGGATCGACAGCCGCGTCGGTGACCAGAAACGAGAGCATGGTGGCCATGTTGGGCTGGATCATGCCGGCTCCCTTGGCGACCCCCTCGATGCAGTAGCTGCTCCCCCCCGCTTCCCCCTGGCGCCGCTCGATCTTGGCGAAGGTGTCGGTGGTCATGATGGCGTGCGCCACGTCATCCAGGGTCCCCACGGCGAGTCCGTCCACCAGGGGCTGGATCCCCTTGCGGAAACGCTCCATCGGGAGCGGCTGGCCGATCACGCCGGTGGAGGCGATCAGCAGCTCCTCGTCCGGAAGCCCCAGGGCCTCGGCGGTCGCCCTGGCGCATTCCAGCGCGTCCGCCATCCCCTGCTCACCCGTGCAGGCGTTGGCGTTACCGCTGTTTACCAGCAGCGCGCGTGCCATGCCGTTTTTGGCCCGGCGCCTGGAGATGAGAACCGGAGCCGCCTGAACCTTGTTGGTGGTGAAAACCGCGGCGACCTCCGCGGGTAGTTCCGAAAAGATCAGCGCCAGGTCCAGACGTCCCGGCTTCTTGATGGCCGCCTCCACCGCGGAGAACCGAAAACCCTTGATATCCATATGTCCTCAGAGTGAATCAGGAGATTAAGATTAAGATTAAGATTAAGATTAAGATTAAGATTAAGGTGTTCTACTTAACCTCAATCTCAATCTCAATCTGTTCCTAATCTGTTTCACTACTTCCCGCAGCACTTCTTGTACTTCTGCCCGCTGCCGCAGGGGCAGGGATCGTTTCTTCCCACGTTCTTCTTGCTCTTGGCAGGGGCCGGTGCCGGCTCGTGATCGCCCAGGTTGAACACCATCCGCTGCTGCTGGGCCGGCTGCTCCACCTCGAAACGCTCCACTTCGTCCTCGCGGTTCACCTGCACCCAGAAGATCTTCTCCACCACCTCTTCACGGGTGCGCAGCATCAGGTCCATGAAGAGCTGGTATGCCTCCCTCTTGTACTCCTGCTTCGGGTCCTTCTGCCCGTAGCCGCGCAGACCGATCCCCTCCTTCAGGTGGTCGATGGAGAGGAGATGGTCCTTCCACTGGGTGTCGATCACCTGCAGCATGATCACCTTGATAAGGTGGTCCATCAGCTCGTCGCCGAATTCGGCCAGCTTCTCATTGAAGCGCCGGCGCGCCTCCCCTCTCAAGAGGTCGTCGAAGTTCACCGGGGTGATCCGGTCCAGCGTCTCGGCCGGAAGGTCGAGATGGTAGCCGAACACCTTGTAGATGGTATCGTAGACCCCCTGCCAGTCCCAGTCGCGCGCGGCAACCTTGTCGATGGCGAAGGTCGCCACCAGGTCGGTGACGGTCTCGTCCACCATCCCCATGAAGCTGTCCCTGATCTCGTTTCCTGCCAGGATCTCCTTGCGCTGGGTGTAGATCACCTCGCGCTGCTTGTTCATGACGTCGTCGTACTCGATCAGGTGCTTGCGGATCTCGAAGTTGTGCGCCTCGACCTTCTTCTGGGCGTTCTCTATGGCCCGGGTGATCAGGCCGTGGGTGATCGCCTCCCCCTCCTCGATGCCGAGTTTGTCCATGATCATGGAGACCCGCTCGGAGCCGAAGATGCGCAGCAGATCGTCCTGAAGCGAAAGGTAGAACCGGGAGGAACCGGGGTCCCCCTGACGGCCGGAACGGCCTCGCAGCTGGTTGTCGATGCGGCGCGACTCGTGGCGCTCGGTCCCCAGGATGTGCAGCCCCCCCAGACTCACCACCTCGTCGTGCTCCGCGGCGCAGACCGGCTTGAACTTCTCCACCAGGGCGTCGAACTGCCTCTGGTACTCGGCCAGGGCCAGCTCCTGCAATTCGTACATGTTCGGCTCGCTGCTCTGCTTCAGATAGGAGGCGACCACCGGGAGCACGCCGGTGAAATCCTGCTCCAGCATCTGAAGCAGCTCCTTTTCCGGGAGGTTTTTGTCCGTTGCCTTCTCGAACGCCTCCAGGAACGCCTCGGTTCTGGACTCGGGGGTGCCGCGGAACTCCTGCCTGGCCAGGCCGTCGGGGTTTCCCCCCAAGACGATGTCGGTACCGCGACCGGCCATGTTGGTGGCGATGGTGACCATCCCCTTGCGGCCGGCCTGGGCCACGATCTCCGCCTCGCGGTCATGCTGCTTGGCGTTCAAGACGAAGTGCGGTATCCCCTGCCGCTTCAAAAGCTCGGAGAGCTCCTCGGACTTCTCGATGGAGATGGTGCCGACCAGGATCGGCTGACCCTTGGCGTGCAGCTCCTTGATCTCCTCGATGACGGCGGCGAACTTCTCCCGCTCGGTCTTGTAGATCACGTCCGGGAAGTCCGGGCGCAAAAGCGGCCTGTTGGTCGGGATCACGATCACGTCGAGCTTGTAGATCTTGTGGAACTCCACCGCCTCGGTATCGGCGGTTCCGGTCATGCCGGAGAGCTTCTCGTACATCCGGAAGTAGTTCTGGAAGGTGATGG
>DNRQ01000068.1:187-8759 GCA_003499925.1 Geobacter sp. | reverse complement strand
TTCCCCATCGCCAAGATCGCCGCCAAACTCGCCGTCGGCTATCGTCTCGACGAGATCCGCAATGACATTACCCGCGAGACCCCGGCCTGTTTCGAGCCGACCATCGACTATGTCGTCACCAAGGTGCCGCGCTTCACCTTCGAGAAGTTTCCGGCCGCCAATGCCACCCTGACCACCCAGATGAAATCGGTCGGCGAGGTCATGGCCATCGGCCGCACCTTCAAGGAGTCGCTGCAGAAGGCGCTGCGGTCCCTGGAAATCGGCGTCTGCGGCTTCGACTCCAAGTTCTTCGACCTCGCCCAGGGCGGCCGCCGCGCCCTCTCGGCCAAGGAACAGGAGACGTTGTTGGAGAAGTTGCGCGTCCCCAACGCCGACCGCCTCTGGTACGTCGGCGATGCCCTGCGCAGCGGCATGAAGGTCGAGGAGATCTGTCGGCACACCGCCATCGATCCCTGGTTTCTCAATAACATCCGCCAGATTCTTGAGAAAGAGGATGAACTGCGCCGCCTCGGTATGCCCTCCGTAACGGCTGAATCCCTGCTCGAAGCCAAACAGTACGGCTTCTCCGACAAGATGCTCGCTATCCTCTGGTCGGCCCGGGAAGGGGAGGTGCGCGCCCTGCGTCATCGGCTGAAGATCCGCCCGGTTTACAAACGGGTCGATACCTGCGCCGCCGAATTCGTCGCCTATACCCCTTATCTCTATTCGACCTACGAAGAGGAGTGCGAGGCCGAGCCGACCGATCGCCAGAAGATCATGATCCTCGGCGGCGGCCCGAACCGCATCGGCCAGGGGATCGAGTTCGANNAACTGCAACCCGGAGACGGTCTCGACCGACTACGATACCTCCGACCGTCTCTATTTTGAGCCGCTGACCCTGGAAGACGTCCTCGAAATCGTCGCCAAGGAGAAACCGGTCGGGGTGATCGTCCAGTTCGGTGGCCAGACCCCCCTGAAACTGGCGGTCGCCCTGGAGGAAGCTGGTGTGCCGATCATCGGCACCTCGCCCGATGCCATCGACCGCGCCGAGGATCGTGAGCGTTTCCAGGAGATGCTGCATAAACTCGGCCTGCGCCAGCCCGAGAACGGCACTGCTCGTTCCTTTGCCGAAGCGGAAGCGGTGGCCAATCGTATCGGTTACCCGGTGGTGGTGCGGCCTTCCTACGTCCTTGGCGGACGCGCCATGGAGATCGTCTACGACGTGGAGAACCTGCGCCGCTACATGCACACGGCCGTCCAGGCTTCGCCCGAGCACCCGATCCTGATCGACAAGTTCCTGGACGAGGCGATCGAGATCGACGTCGACGCCCTGTGCGACGGCACCGTCGCCGTGATAGGCGGCATCATGGAGCATATCGAGGAGGCCGGGATCCACTCCGGCGACTCCGCCTGTTCGCTTCCTCCCTACTCCCTCTCCCGGGAGATCGCCGACGAGATCAGGCGCCAGACCAAGGTGATGGCGCTTGAGCTCAACGTGAAGGGGCTCATGAACGTGCAGTTCGCCGTCAAGGGGGACGACATCTACATCATCGAGGTGAACCCGCGTGCCTCGCGCACCTCCCCCTTCGTCTCCAAGGCGACCGGCCGTCCGCTCGCCAAGATCGCCGCCCGGGTCATGGCAGGCAAGACCCTGGCCGAGCTAGGCATCGTGGACGAGATCGTGCCGAAGCATATCTCGGTGAAGGAGTCGGTGTTTCCCTTCGCCAAGTTCCCGGGCGTCGATACCATTCTCGGACCCGAAATGAAGTCGACCGGCGAGGTGATGGGGATCGGTGAGACCTTCGCCGAGGCCTATGCCAAGGCGCAATCCGGTGCCGGCGTCAAGCTTCCCGTGTCCGGTAAAGTGTTCATAAGCGTCAAGGATTCTGACAAAAAACATATTGTCAGCTGTGCAAAAAGGCTGTATGATCAGGGCTTCGAATTGGTCGCCACGCGCGGCACAGCAAGCTATCTGCAGGAGAAGGGCATCCCGGTACAGGTGGTAAACAAGGTGCTTGAAGGGCGGCCCCACATCGTCGACGCGATTAAGAATAACGAGATCTGCATGGTAATCAACACCACCCTCGGAGCCCAAGCCGTGGCGGACTCCTTCTCGATTCGCAGGAACACCCTGGTCAACAACGTAGCCTATTACACGACCGCCTCGGGCGCTCGGGCCGCAGTGGACGGCATCATCGCCCTGTCGCAGTCGAAGCTTGCAGTGAAGTCGATCCAGGAATACCTCAAATAAGTATAGGGGGGTAGTCGGTCAGATCCACCTGAGAAGCTTCTCGTTCCCAAGCTCCAGCTTGGGAATGCAATCGCTGTCAAAGTTTCTCGTTCCCAAGCTCCAGCTTGGGAATGCAATCGCTGTCAAAGCTCCAGCTTTGAGGCGTTGCAACCGCTGTCAAAGCTCCAGCTTTGAGGCGTTGAAGCGGAGCTTCCTATACAATTTGCGTTCCCAAGCTGGAGCTTGGGAACGAGATGATAAGTACATTTCACATGATCAAATGCGATCTACGGGGGGGCCAACAGGCCCCCCTAGAAGTTCATCAAGGAGTAGTGAGCCGATGTCCCAGACAGTCCCATTGACTAAGGAGAGTTACGAGGCCCTTCAGGAGGATCTGAAGCGTCTGATCAAGGAGGAGCGCCCCAAGGTTATACAGGATATCGCCGAGGCGAGGGCACACGGAGATCTTTCGGAGAATGCAGAGTACGATGCGGCGAAGAACCGTCAGGGCTTTATCGAGGGACGCATTCTGGAACTGGGCGACAAGCTGGCGCGCGCCTATGTGGTCGATCTCTCCAATTTGAAGCCCGACAAGGTCGTCTTCGGAGCTACGGTGACCGTCTACGACACGGCGACCGAGGAGGAGCTCACCTACAAGATCGTTGGTGAGGACGAAGCCGACATCAAGATAGGTAAGATTTCCTGCACCTCGCCGGTGGGGAAGGCGCTCATAGGCCACAAGCTGGACGACACCGTCAAGGTGAGCGTCCCGTCCGGCACCAAAGAGTATGAGATCATGGAGATCAGGTACGAGTAGGACCTTTGGAAGGATAAAACCTCCCCCTTTGGAAATCGGACCAAACCTCCCCCCTTTGAAAAAGGGGGGTCGGGGGGGATTTAGCAACGCCGACACAGGCAGCACGTTTCACGCAGCTTTCACACGCATCAGAGCCGTCCCGGTTTTCTCAACTCACAGTTGAAGAAAATAATCACACTAACCCGATTTTAAAGGAGTCTTACATGAGTCAGGTAACTAAGGATATGACTTTTGCTGCAGTGATGAGGATGCACCCGGACGTCGTCAAGGTGCTCGGAAAATACAACCTCGGCTGCATCGGCTGCATGGGCGCTCAGAACGAGTCCCTGGAGCAGGGGTGCGCCGCTCACGGCATCAGCGTCGACGACATCCTCACCGACATCAACGCGCTTTTCGTTTAGTAGACCGTTTGCTGCCGGGCGTGGGAGGAGTTCTCCTGCGCCCGGCACTTTCGTCTTCCTTCCCATGCCGATCATCACGCTTGCCCCAGACGGGTCCATCCCGCTTCCGGAAGAGCTCAGAAAATCCCTGGCCCTTAGCCCGGGCGACCTGCTCAGCATCGAGGTCGTCGACGGCACCCTCCGCATCTCAGTACAGCCCCAAACCAAAAAAGATAGAAAGGTCCCGGCTGCAAAGTCTGCTGCCGCTGCAGTAAAATCCACGGCGTCCTCGAATGCAAACCCTGTAGCCGCTTCGAATGCAAACCCTGTAGCCGCTTCCGATGCAAACCCTGTAGCCGCTTCGCCGACAAAATCTGTGGCGGTCCCGGCCGCAAAGACTTTCGCAGATCCCGCCCGTGAGGAGTTGAAGACCCCGATCCGTTCCATAAAAGGGGTGGGGCCAAAGCTCGCCGAAGCGCTCGGCAAGAAGGGGATCGCCACGGTCGAGGACGCCCTGTATCTGCTCCCCAACCGCTACGAGGACCGCCGCGAGTTGAAGCGGATTGCGGAACTGCGTCCCGGCAACACCGAGGCTTTCTTCGCCACCGTGGTATCGGCCGAGGCCTTGACCACCAAGGGGGGGCGGCGCTATTTCGAGGCGATCGTGCGCGACGACAGCGGAAGCCTGCCGCTCAAGTGGTTCCATTTCCACCCAACGTTCATGAAGAAGAACCTGCAGCCGGGCCGGCGCGGCATCTTCATCGGCGATGTGGCGCAGTTCGGTTTTCAGCGCGAGATGCACCACCCCGAGGTGGAATGGGCGGCGGAAGGCGAGGATCTAAGCCAGGTCATGGCCCGGGACCCCGAGAACTTCGGCAGGATCCTTCCGGTCTATCCGCTCACCGAGGGGGTGAGCCAGAAGCTGATGCGCCGCATCATGCGTGACACCGTGCAGCGCTTCAGCCGCTATGTGACAGGTGCGCTCCCCGAGGAGATCGTCCGACGCCATAAGCTCCTTTCGCTGCCGGTTGCGCTTCGGGAGGCGCATGCGCCCGATCCTTCCAGCGCCGTGACCGCGCTCAACGAGGGGAAGGGCGAGGCGCACCGCTCGCTGGCTTTCGACGAGCTGTTCTTCCTGCAACTGGGGCTCGCCCTCAAGAAACGCGGCGTCGCCCTGGAAGACGGCATCAGTTTCAAGGTGACGCACCGCTATACCAAAGAACTCCTGAAGCTGCTGCCGTTCTCACTCACCAATGCCCAAAGACGGGTGCTGTCAGAGATCAAGGAGGACATGATGTCGCCGCACCCGATGCACCGGCTGGTGCAGGGCGACGTCGGTTGCGGGAAGACGCTTGTCGCGCTCCTGGCAGCCCTGATCTGCGTCGAGAATGACTACCAGGTAGCCATCATGGCGCCCACCGAGCTTCTGGCCGAGCAGCACTATCTGAACATCCACGGCTACTGTGAGCGACTCGGCATCAGCGTGGCACTTCTGACCGCGAGCGTGAAAGGTAAGGGGGAGACGCTGGAGCGGATCGCCTCCGGCGAGACCCGTATCGTGGTGGGAACGCACGCCGTGATTCAGGAAAAGGTGGAGTTTCACCGGCTGGGACTCGGCGTCATCGACGAGCAGCACCGTTTCGGCGTCGTGCAGCGTGCGCTTCTGAAGCGCAAGGGGGAGAATCCCGACATCCTGGTGATGACGGCGACGCCCATCCCGCGCACCCTTTCCATGACCGTCTTCGGCGATCTCTCCCTCTCCGTTATCGACGAGCTCCCTCCCGGCCGGACCCCAATCGACACCCGCATAGCGCGTGAGGCGCGCCGCAAGGAGGTGTATGCGGTCGTGCGCGAAGAGGTGAAAAAGGGGAGACAGGCCTACGTCATCTACCCGCTGGTCGAAGAGTCAGAGAAAAGCGATCTGAAGGCCGCCGTGCAGATGGCCGCACATCTGGCCCAGGATGTTTTTGCCGATCTGCGGGTCGCCGTCCTGCACGGCAGGATGAGCGCAGCCGAGAAAGAGGCGGTGATGACCTCCTTCAAGGCGGGAGAGACCGACATCCTGGTCGCCACCACCGTCATCGAGGTCGGCATCGACGTCCCCAACGCCACCGTCATGGTGATCGAGCACGCCGAGCGCTTCGGCCTCTCCCAACTGCATCAGCTGCGGGGCAGGGTAGGGCGCGGCAGCGAGCGTTCCCGCTGCATCCTTTTGACCGGGGACAAGCGTTCAGAGGATGGCGCGAGGCGTTTAGAGGTGATGGTCGAGAGCTCAGACGGTTTCGTCATCGCCGAGGCCGATCTCCAGATCCGGGGTCCCGGGGATTTCCTGGGAACCAGGCAGGCGGGGCTTCCGGAGTTGAAGGTAGCGGACATACTGCGCGATGGCGGGGTGTTGGAGCAGGCGCGGAAGGAGGCGTTCGCCCTAGTCGAGCGCGACCCCGGGCTGAGCGCTCCGGGAAACGAACGGCTGCGCAGCGAATTGATGCTGCGCTGGGGCGGCAGGCTGGAACTCGCCTCGATCGGGTGAGGCTTCACGATGCATTCTGACTGTTTTGATTTTCAACGAAACCCAAGTTGTATTTTTATGACATCCTCTATCCTTCCATATCTTCTTGAGATAGAACTCCTGCCAGTTTAAAGAGCCGCAACTTGCTTACAGTCGCCAGTTGGTCCGCCATGGCCTTGCTCTCTTTATCTTCAAAAGTAACCAATGCCTCACTGGGATAGAAACGGTCTGTCTTGCTTGTCAAGGGCACAACTTGAACTCGATCCAGGAATTTGTTCGATGCATCATTGCTTACGATGACAGCCGGACGTTTTTTCCGTATTCCTCCCCCTAAGGAAGGATCAAAATTTACCCACCAGACCTCACTCCGTCTCATGGGCCATGTCCTTGAATGTGGTCTCGGCCCACTCGATTCGGCCTTCAATGCCGCTTCTCTCGGCCCCGTCTAGCCTAACCAGTGCATCGCGACCCCCCTCTCCGGCGGCTAGAGGTGAATTTGGCCGGCAAAATTTTGCCTTCCCCACCGATCTAGCTTCCGATCCCCTTAAAGGCGGTCATGCCGCGGCCCAGGCCCAGGCCCAGGCCCAGGCCCAGGCCCAGGCCCAGGCCTCGCAGGGCGGTCCTGAACCTGCTGAAATCACACAACCGACTTCACTGCTGCGAGGATGATTTTTCGCATGTTCGCAGGGGCGTCCCCCTCGCGCACACCTCAGATGCAGGTGATAAGTCGTGATGTGCAGGCGATAAGTCGTCAGGTGCGGGTGATAAGTTATCAGGTGGAGGTGATAAGTTGTCAGGTGGAGGTGATAAGTTGTCAGGTGCGGGTGGGGGGGTAAGATACCGGCTGGTTATCGAGATCCTTCCGATCATCAAGGGGTATCCCAAGGGAAGGGTTGAAGAGACGGAAACGGGGGTTACTTGGGCTGTAACCCCCTCAAGGTTCGATTAAGCACCTATACCGAGTATCGCTGGAGTAAGGGTGAATGTACTCTCGGCCCAGTCTATGGCTTCCTCTTCCCTCTTTGTATCCCTTGCCATTTCAGCATATTCCGAGTCGAGATTTGGGCGCACTACATGTGGACGGACCAGTTTCTGAACGAATTTGCTTATTCTGCGCGGACCAATTAAGCTTCGTAAATCGGTCACGGTACACCTCCAGTTCCCGTTGATCAATTCAATAATGATAGCGAAACTGGGCAATAATTACTGAGTTTTCTTCGACTTTATATACAATGCGATGCTCATCGTTGATTCTGCGGGACCAATATCCGGAGAGAGCATGTTTTAAAGGTTCCGGCTTTCCTAATCCATCATACGGCATTCGTTGAATATCCCGAATTAATATATTGATCCGCTTTGAAATCTTTTTATCGACACTTTGCCAATAAATATATTCCTCCCATGCATGTTCCGAGAAGACTAACTTCAATCTACCAACTCCCTTTCTCTTCCTCTGCCTGCTTCAAGCTCAGCAATTGACTCTAGCAGCCTATGTACATTTTTTGGGCTTCTAAGCAGGTACGCCGTCTCTTCGAGGGCTTCGTAGTCATCAAGAGACATCATAATGACGGGCTTGGCAGCTTTGCGGGTGATTATGACTGGCGCATGGTCATCACAAACTTTTTCCATTGTTTGTGCAAGATTAGTACGAGCCGAGGTGTATGTGATCGTATTCATTGCGTTCCTCCCAAGGGACCTGTACCGTTTAATGTACAGTAAAACAAATCGTATAACAAGTCAATCCAGCTGACGGTGCCGGCTCTAGTCGAGCGGGATCCGGGGCTGAGCGCTCCGGGAAACGAACGGCTGCGTGCCGAACTGATGCTGCGCTGGGGCGGCAGGCTGGAACTCGCCTCCATCGGGTGAGGTTTTTACCAAAGAAGGTGAAAACGATGTTGAGTGCTCATTAGGCGGTCGTGTTGTGCTGCGCCTTTGATTTCTTTCCGATGGTCATAATTTATGTTATTCTTGCAAAATTCAATATTACTGCGAGGTCATGGTATGAACAACGAATATACTGCGATTATCAAGCGAGATGGCGAATGGTGGCTGGGCTGGATCGAAGAAGTTCCCGGTGTGAATTGCCAGGAAAGCTCCCACAAGGAGTTGCTCAAAAGCTTGCGCAGTGCCTTGCGGGAGGCTTTGGAATTCAACAAGCAGGATGCGCTCCTCGCCGCTGGCGCTGATTATAGTGAAGAGAAGATAGCAGTATGAAAAGAACACCACAGCGATGTCCTGGCACGAAAGATCTGTAAGGATCTCGGCATCCCGCCTGTTAAATAACTATCCGCATCCGATACCTCTCTATCAATCCTCCAGCCGTGCACCCAGACCACGCGTTTCATCGGCAATGTCAGCTTGCATCAGTGCAGCGGGAAGTCCCCCTTTGAAAAAGGGGGGACTTAGGGTGCGATTTGCCCTAAAGCGCAATCGGCACTCCGTTGCAACCGGGTAAAATCCCCCCCGACCCCAGCAGTGTCCGGTTTGCTTCTTGCACTGGCCCTTCCCCCCCCTCTCCCTAGCCCTCNNGGGGAGGTCTTGTGACTGCAGATTGGCACTAATCAGTTTGAGATCAACTGCACCCACTGTTGCTGGAGATTCGGCTTGTTGTCAGACTGATGACCAAATTCCAGCTTGAAGGGGAGGGAGTTTTTTCA
>DNRQ01000068.1:0-121 GCA_003499925.1 Geobacter sp. | reverse complement strand
ACTCGATCCGCAGGTCCGGGATTACTTCATCGGCGGTCGCAGTCTTGGTCTTTACCTGCTGCACACGGCTACGGCACCGACCACCAGGGCATTGGACCCGGAAAACCCGCTGATCCTGGCC
>DNRQ01000104.1 GCA_003499925.1 Geobacter sp. | reverse complement strand
GATGGCGCCGAAGGCGACCGGTGCCGTGTTGGCGATCAGACAGATGGCTGCGGCATAGAAGGGACGAAAGCCCAGGCCGACCAGGGTGGCGCCGGCGATGGCGACCGGCGTGCCGAAGCCCGCCGCCCCTTCGATGAAGGCTCCGAAACAGAAGGCGATCAGGAGCGCCTGGAGGCGCCGGTCACCGGTCAAACCGGCCAGCGAGGCGCGGATCACCTCGAACTGCCCCCCCTTGACGGTGATGTTGTAAAGGAGAATGGTGGTGACCACGATGTAGAAGACCGGAAACAGGCCGAAGGCGGCGCCCTGCAGGGTGGCGAGAGCGGCAAGTTTCACCGGCATCTGCCAGCAGAAGATCGCGATGGCAAAGGCGGAGGCTGCCGCCAGCGGACCTGCCTTGTGCGCCTTCATCTTGAAGACGGCAAGACAGACGAAGATGACGACCAGTGGAATAGCGGCTATCAGGGCCGATATCCCGAGACTTCCGGCAACGGGGGTGTAGCTTTGAATCCATGGCATGACGGGTTCTCTCCTCTTTTCTTTGGTGCGGTGGTGGGTTGCGGTTATGGAGGCAAAAAGAAGCTTGAAAGCTTGAATACACCGAAAAGGAGGTCCCCCTCACCCCCGGGGGAGGGAACCTTTCTGGGACCTTCGATGCCCCTGCGCCATGAGCAAGGAGAGCGAGGCCAATCAAACTGGGTTATACTATCTTGGTATGACCAATTAACCATCTTTTCATAACGGTGTCAAGTTTTTTTGTTTACACGCACTAAACTGCTTTACTATGGGGACTTTATCCTCTATCATGCATTGGCCTTTTGGTAATATAACTTTACTGATCGGCCCGAAAGACCGGATCCCGGTCGAGCTCGATACAGGCTGAGACCGCACCGATCAACGCAACATAAAACGGTTTTCCCTATTTCTACTTTGTCACATTGCCACCCTGTCCCCATCCCCACCCTACCCCTCCCCTTGAAGGGGAGGGGATTTTAAGGCTCCTCCCCCTTCAAGGCTTGTCAGCCGAAGCCTTGGCGAAGGCTGAGGGAGGCTGGGCGGGGGATGGGGGAACCATATTTTGAACCGGCGTAAACACATCTAATCAGGAGGGATGAACACTATGTATGAGCAGTTCAGGGCCAAGGCGGTTGGGGTCGGTGCGGAGGTGTACCGTTTCGAGACGAAGAGGGAGGCGCTCGATTTCGTGCTCCCGTTCCTGGAAAAGGAAGGGTTGGCCGACGCTCCCGGCAGCTACGCCGTCTGGGCCGACTCCCCGTTTCTGGACGGCCTCGACCTGAAGGCGCTCCAGCAGCTGCCGGGGCTCAGGTTCGACGTGAGCCGGCAGCTCTCCAGCCAGGCCAAGTTCGGCATCAGCCAGATGGAGTGGGCTGTCGCCGACACGGGATCCCTGGTGCAGGACCAAAGCGCCGCCGAGCAGAGGCTGGTCTCCTCCCTGACCGAGATCCATATCGCCCTGATCGCCACCGGAAACATCGTGGCGGGCAAGGCGCCGCTCTTTGCCAGGATCAACCCGAAAACCAGCAGATACATAGCCTTCATCACCGGCCCGAGCCGCACGGCGGACATCGAGCGGGTGCTGACCATAGGGGTGCACGGTCCGCAGCGGCTGATCATCGTCTTCGTCGATGAATTGGGAGGGGAAAGGCTATGAAAAAGGAATTCAAGGCATCCATCACCAGGGCGGTCAACGACGCCAACCTGACCGGCGCGCTGGGGAAATTCTCCGAGGCGTACAAGGTGAACCGGGCCAAGGCCTACGAGGGCATCGACTTCGAGGCGCTGCGCTCCCGCATCGCCGAAATCAAGTCCGGCGCCGCCTGCGACCTCGACGCCGTCGCCGAGACTTTCAAGAAGAACGCCGAGGCGCTGGGTGCCAAGGTCTATCGGACCCGCGACCCCCAGGAGGTGAAAGACTACATACTGCAGGTGGCCAAGGACAACGGCGTCAAGACCGTGGTCAAGTCGAAGTCGATGGCGACCGAGGAGATCCATCTCAACAGGCACCTGATGGAAAACGGCATCTCGGTGGCGGAGACCGACCTGGGCGAGTGGATCATCCAGCTGGCCGGACAGACCCCTTCGCACATGGTCATGCCGGCCATCCACATGACCAAGGAGGAGGTATCCGACCTCTTCAGCAAGGAGGTCGACGAGCGGCTCTCAACCGACATCCCGAGACTGGTCAAGGTGGCGCGCAACGAGCTGCGACCCAGGTTCCTGGCGGCGGACATGGGGATTTCCGGCGCCAACATCGCGGTTGCCGAGACCGGGAGCATCGTGCTGGTCACCAACGAGGGGAATGCACGGCTGGTGACGACGCTCCCCAGGATCCACATCGCCCTGGTCGGCGTGGAGAAGCTGGTGGAAAAATTCGATGCCGTGGTGCCGATCCTGGACGCCCTCCCCAGGAGCGCGACGGCGCAGCTGCTGACGAGCTACGTCTCCATCATCTCCGGCCCGACGCCCAACGACGACGGGACCCTGAAGGATCTGCACATCATCCTGATGGACAACCGCCGGACCGAGATGGCACGGGACCCCAAGTTCAAGCAGGCGCTGCAGTGCATCCGCTGCGGCTCCTGCCTGAACGTCTGTCCCATCTTCCGGCTGGTGGGAGGGCACGTCTTCGGCGGCATCTACACCGGCGGGATCGGGACCATCCTGACCGCCTGGTTCGACGAGCTGCAGAAGTCCGAGGACATCCAGGGGCTTTGCATCCAGTGCGGCAACTGCACCCAGGTCTGCCCGGGGAAGCTCGACATCCCGGAGATGATCCTGGAGATCAGGCGGCGCCTGGTGCTGGAGAAGGGGCAGTCCCTGGTACAGAAGGCGATCTTTGGCGTGGTCAACAACCGCAAGCTGTTCCACGGCATGCTGCGCGCGGCGTCCGTTGCCGGCAGGCCGTTCACCTCGGGGAAGTTCATCCGCCATCTGCCGCTCTTTCTGTCCGATCTCACCGAAGGCCGCAGCCTCCCGGCCATCGCGGCCGAGCCGTTCCGGGACAGCTTCCGGAAGATCGAGCAGCCGAAGAGCAGGGAGAAGGCCGCCTTCTACGCCGGCTGCCTGATCGATTTCGCCTATCCCGAGACCGGCGTGGCACTGGTGAAGCTGCTGAACCAGGCCGGGATCGAGGTCACCTTCCCTGAGGCACAGACCTGCTGCGGCGCACCGGCGCTCTACAACGGCGCCTACGACGTCGCGGCGCAAAATGCGGTCGAAAACATCAGGGTCCTGTTGCAGGAGGATGTGAAGTACGTGGTCTCCGCCTGCCCCACCTGCACGGTCGCCCTGGCGCACGAATTCGGCAGGACGCTGGAGACCCTGGGTCGGACCGAATGGCTTCCCAAGGCGAAGGAACTCGCGGAAAAGAGCGTCGACCTGGCGACGCTGGTGAAGCAGCTGGTTGACGAGGGGCGCCTGAGCTTCAAGGAGGGGGCGCAGCTGGGGAAGATCACCTATCACGACTCCTGCCACCTGAAGAGGACGCTGAAGGTTTCCGAGCAGCCGAGGGAACTTCTGCAAAAGGCGGGATACCAGGTGACCGAGATGTTCGAGTGCGACATGTGCTGCGGTATGGGGGGCTCCTACTCCATGAAGCTTCCCGAGATTTCGGCGCCGATCCTCCAGAGCAAGCTTAGGAACATCAAGGAGACCGGCGCACCGGTGGTCGCCATGGACTGCCCCGGCTGCGTCATGCAGATCCGGGGGGGCTTCGACCAGGACGGCTCCGGTGTCAGGGTGAAGCACACGGCAGAGCTGCTGGCCGATCAGCTGAAGGGGTGATCCGGGTTCACCCCCATCCCGGCCCTCCCCTTGAAGGCCCTCAAGGGGAGGGCCGGGGGTGGGGATGGGGTAGAGTCTGCGTCAGAGCACACCCCCATCCCCCTCCTGTCCTCCCCCTTGAAGGGGAGGGACGTACAGCGGAAGATCATTGCTAATCAGCTAACTTAATGGCAGTGCCCCTCGAGGGGGAGGGAGAAAACCGAGCGGGAGATTGCTGCCAATCCGGAAACAGAAAAGCCGCTCGTATGAGCGGCTTTTCTGTTTTTTCTGATTCCGGAAGGAGCTTTCGCATCCAGTCCGGCTGCCAACCCTCCCCTATGCCTTGCTCTTGGCCTCAAGGGGCTTGGTAAATAGCGCCTTGGCCGCGCCGAAGAGCAGCATGGCCGCCGGCACCAGCTGGCCTGCGAAGATTACCGCGCAAAACCCCAGAAATGCCCAGCACAGGATGCCGGGATCGTCCGCCTGCGCACCGTTTGCGGCAAAAGCCGTCGTAGTCGTTGCGGCCAGCGCAATTATGGTGTTGATTGGTGCTCTCATGACATCCTCCTTTTAGGCTCTAGGTCTAGTAGTGCTGAATCCACAGTAGCATCAAGCATGCCACCTTTTCAACCAGGTCAAACAACTAGCTAAGTCACAGATATCACAAGGCTATCAGCGAGCTCAGGTTTCCGCTGCGATGAAAAGGGTGCGGCGGATTGTATGTTTTCTGCATACACCTCCGTTGCCTGTTGCTTGGCGGAAGGAGCTTGTAACTAATAGAAACTATCGGTATTACTGGGGATAATCAACCCCGACGGGGGTGTATAACTCTCATATGCGGCTGCATGTGTCACCGGCGACCTGAAAGTGT
>DNRQ01000105.1 GCA_003499925.1 Geobacter sp. | reverse complement strand
CTCCCGAGCGGAGAATGGAACTTTTGATCAAAAGATCCGATCTCCCGAGCGGAGAATGGAACTTTCAATCAAAAGATCCGATCTCCCGAGCGGAGAATAGAACTTTCAATCAAAAGATCCGATCTTCCCAGCGCACCTAAGCCTGGCGAGGCCTACCTTCGAATACGTCTACGATTTCGGCGACGACTGGCGGCATAAAGTCGAGTTGGAGGCGGTTCTGCCCGCCGAGCCTAAAGCAACCTATCCCTGCTGCATCAAGGGGAAGAGGGCCTGCCCGCCCGAAGACTGCGGCGGCCCGTGGGGATATGAGGAGCTTTTGCAGATCCTGGGCGATCCAGCGCATGTGGGATATGAGGATATGAAGGCATGGGTTGAGTCGATGAAGGAGGGCACCTTCGATCCCAGAAACATTCGGCATAGGAAAAGGGGACAAGCTGGTAGCCTGTCCCCTTTTGTTTCCTCCGTAGACGCTTGTCAGGATGCTGTCCGTACGATATGACGGCTCCATCACCTCCAAGAGGAGAATCCGATGTCCCCTGTGGCTATTCCGAAAACGGAGAGAATCGACGTAAGGGCGAACTTGCCTGTTAAGCAGTTGTTGTGGTCATCCGGCTGTGGGGATTTGAGTCGAGTCTGACCGATCCTTATCACCTCTTCCTTCTGTTGAAGGATCTGGAAAAGATCCTGAAGCCGTAGTCCAACTCGCCCCGATGCTCTTTTGAGCACAGGATTCACGGTTACCCACGAACGGAGAAGGCCCAACAGGGTAAAATTGCCGCTGGTAGCGCCTCCCGATTTCAATGTCGCCAACGCTGGCCCGAGAATTTAATCGGGGTCCCTGGGCTGATAACAGTCGGGCGGAAACATCTCGTACCACTCGAAATCGGCTTCGAGATCCGGCGTGATTATCTTCAGATGGAGGGTGTCGGAGCCACTGCCGTATTCGCAGTAGTACCATGTGCTGGGGGTTGAGGTCCAGATCATCCTGCCAAGGCTGAAACCTTTGCTCCGTCTCCCCTCGTTTATGTGTCGGAAATAACCTCTGCCGTCATGATCCTTCACCAGGACCCAACCTGATTGAGGAGCAAATCCGATGATATTAGCGCGATACAGCATGCGGTTGCAAAAGTGTTCCCCCAACTTTTCCTGGAATCGCATCTTTTGGTCGTAGGCACATACCGCGTCTGTGAGCGACATGTAGATCCGGCCATCTACCGCGTTTGTCGCCATGACCTGCGCCTCATCATCCGTGAGACAGCGCTGGTAGGCAAGATTATGGTTGAAAAAGGCTTCTCCGTAGCTGGTCCCCAGCAGGAACCCATCCGGATTGGACCCGATCCTTTCGACGCTGGAGATATATTCACTCCTTGATTTTGTGATGCGGGAGTTTTGATCGAGCCCGAGTTTGATGCATTTGGCAGCGCGCAATTCGAAGCGGTCACTGACGAAAAGATAGTACTCGCAATCTTTGGTGCTGGACATGAAGGCGCCGAGTATCTCATCGTTTGCGTGCAGCGTAAACGTCTCAAACGCGGGGAACATGGCCGTGAAGCGACTGTCGGTATCCGAAAGCCTCGACCGTATCATGAGGTCCTCGCTTCCCCGGTCGATGAACAGGAAGCTATCCGAATCGGGGAGGGAGTCGCAAAGCTCCAACTCCCTGAAAAGGATCGAATGGAATTTCATGGCCGACATCCTGGCAAAATCGATCAGAATTATCGTCTCTGCATTCTCCCGCAGGAGGACCTGGCGGGTGTTGCTCCCCATCACGGTCAATGCCCCCTTCTCCCCGGCAAGATCGAGAGGGAGCTCCTCCGACAGCACAAGGGTCAGCGGATGCGCATCGATCCGAAACAGTGCCTGCACCTCCGCTTCAATCTCGGCAACAACCGCGTTGTCGCCGATCCTTTCCCGCAGCCAGGCGGCTTTTTCGCCGATGCCAAGGAGTAACGCCTCGCGGTATTGCGGTATGGGGATCTCGACGCCGACGACCGGCTTCAACCGATCGAGCCTATCTGCCATTTCGCGGCAGTAACCGGCGCGCTCTCCGGAGGGGAGGATATTCATCATGTTCCGTATGCGTCCGAAGGCCCTGACGGCGTCGGCGTAGCACGACTCCTCCCGGCCCAGAAGCCGGCGGATTTCCTCCCGCACCTTTCCCTGTTCATAATATTGCAGTTCCCGGTACGCGACATCGAAGGCGGCATATTTCTCGAAGGACTCCTTAAGGTCATCCACGATCCGGAAACAGCCATCCCTGCTGCCGGCATCAAGATCCTCCATGACCTTTACGAACTCCAGCCAGCGCACCTTCGCCTCGCGGTGGGAGAGGCGGTCAAGGCGCTCGTTGCGGTGCAGTACCGTGAAATACGGCGACAGCGAGTAGACCCTTTCCAGATCCGGTGAGAGACCTTTGCCACCGGAAAGCGACCTCAGGATCTCGAAGCATTCGGGCCAGTCAGCCCGGTTGAGGCGGCCGTGCAGTTCCTCCACCAGGCTTCTCGTCTGGTCGCTCTTTTGACGCTCCTTTTCGGTGGCGATCAGGGCGCTGATCTTCTCCCTGTTCCCCTTGTCTTTTTCCAGCAGTTGAGCGAGTACGCGGAGGCGCTCGACACTGTCTCGGGCTTGCTCGAGGTCCCCCCAAAGTGAATCGAGGCGGCTGCGCAGTTTCATGTTTTCGATCCGCGCGAGAAGCTCGCCTGCCTCGCGAAACTTCGGGCACTGCTGCAGGGCCAGGTTGGCAAGTGACTCCGCGGAGGCGACATCGCCAACCTCCATGGCGACCACGGCGCGTTGCAGGAGGGGCCGGACCTCGGCCAGCATGGCTGCCTCGATATCGGCGCGCAGCGTGATAAAAGCGGTCACGGACCCCTCACAGCGGTCCGCCAGGTTGAGCAGGTGAAGGGCGCAGGAATGGTTGCCGTCCTTGAAGGCGAGGCCGGCCCAGTCGTACAGGGCTTCCTTGCCCACCTCTTCGGGATGCATGGAATCGAAGATGGCCCGTGCCTCGGCCAGGTCGCCGTTTCTGTAATAGGTGCAGGCCAGCAGTTCCCGAACCGCCTTCTCCTTGAGAAACTGCCTGGGCTGGCAAGCCAGCAGCTCAATGGCCGGGCCGAAAAGTCCCATGTCGCCGGAAAGCATTCGGGCCGCCTTCACCAAGTCGGGAATTTCCTTGCGGTCTTTGATCCGAATATCTGCCAGTATTTCCTCGGCTTCGGCATACTCGTAGCTTCCGAGGCGCTGGTCGGCCCTGGCGAGCGCCGTTTTCGTGTCGATGACACCGCCTGAGGGCGAGGTACGGGTTTTGGCGCGTGGGCCGGAAGGTGCGGCGGCCGGGAGCTGCGGGGATGAAACCGCATCCAGTGCTTCGAGCGACAGCCTCCTCAGGTCAGCGTGGCAGGCGTCCACGGAGGGGAGGAAAAGGTGTTTGATGAGCACGATCTCCTGGGAGATGGGATGGGGGGTGAGGGTGAAGCACGCCCCGTAGTTTTCCAGTAATGCACTTTGAAGGCGGCTCTTCAGGTCGTAGGCGCGCTCCCGGTCCGACTGAGACAGCATCAGGCTGGTGGGATTGACCGACTTGATCAAGGATATGATCTCTTGGCTAGACGGAGTTTCCGCCGAAGCGAGGAGTTGGAGCGCGCTCTGCGCATGCTGTTCCCAATTCATAGGGTGTATGACTCCTTTTCTCGTTTGGGGCATAGAATCCCGTAGACCAGGAGGGAGGCTGCGGGATCTGCAGGAGTGCAATTGCGGAAGGTCGACGAGGTTGTCTGGCCCTCACGGGACCGTACCGCTGTCTGTTCCAGGATACGCTGGGCGCGAAGGGACAGTGCCATGGACAGGTGTTCCGGTATGGTTATTCTGTCATGGTACGGGCTGCCTGTAAATCTGTGGGTGTGCCTGTGGTGCAGGAGATTTCATTGTATTGAATGTGGCTAATATATCAACCCTGCTGGCACAAATAACAGGCGGCCACCTTATGATAATGCCATAGGTGATGCACCTGATGTCTCCTCGTGTCGGCGCCAGTCCTCCCTCGCGGAGCTTTTCAGGATCTGCCGCAACAAGAGTGGCGAACTCATCGACCGTGCTTGCCAGGGTTCTGCCGGAAGCAGTCCCGGTCGATCTGCAGACGAAGACGGTGTCGACGATCGAAGAACCGGTGCCGCTGATGTGAACGATAGAGGGCGCCCATCTCGGCCGGACAGGGAAGGGAAGGGAAGCGGACGTGTGCAGTGGCTGAGCCGCACTTGAGACAGCTGGTGCGATAGAGGGCGCCCATGCCTTCCTCAAGGGATACGGCCAACCGGTTAGCAACTTTTCTATATTCAGGGAGATTCAGGTGTTCTATCTCCCGGCTGACGATCCAGTATGCCATGGGGTTGATATCGTAGCCGGCCACATCGCAGCCGATGCGGTTTGCCTCGATGAGCGGCGTTCCGCCACCCATGAACGGGTCGGCAATGGTGATCCCCTTCAGGTCGTTGGCCGCCTGCCTCATCCCATCTTGACATCCGCTGCAATTGATAATATTTTAGCACTCATTAATTGGCCGCAGTTGCGACCATTCACGAGGCAGAACACGCCTGTCCTGGTGATAAGGGAAAATAGGGATGCCGCCAAAAAAACAGGTCTACCAGTTCAAAGTCACGCTGAAGGACGTTAAGCCGCCGATCTGGAGAAGGATCCAGGTGCCGAGCACCTATTCCTTCTGGGATCTGCATGTTGCCATTCAGGATGCCATGGGCTGGCTTGACTACCATCTGCACGAGTTTCGGATCAAGGACGTCAACGGGCAGATGCTGAGCTTCGGCATTCCAGGTGAAGAGTTCGACGACGACGATGACATTCTGCCTGGCTGGAAACATAAGATCTCCAAGTACCTAAGCCTGGCGAGGCCTGCCTTCGAATACGTCTACGATTTCAGCGACGACTGGCGCCATAAAGTTGAGTTGGAGGCAGTTCTGCCCGCTGAGCCTAAAGCAACCTATCCCTGCTGCATCAAGGGGAGGAGGGCCTGCCCGCCCGAAGACTGCGGCGGCCCGTGGGGATATGAGGAGCTTTTGCAGGTACTGGGCGATCCCGCGCATGTGGGGTATGAGGATATGAAGGCATGGGTTGAGTCGATGAAGGAGGGCCCCTTCGACCCCGAAGCTTTCGACCCGTCATCTGTCGAATTCTGGAATCCGAAGGAGAGGTTTGATCTGGCATTTGGAGATACTTGAAACTTAACCGAAACGTTTTGGGCAAGGTCCAGCTCTGACCCCAGGATGTCCTTCATGACTTCCTTTCTCAGAATACAGTTCTCGAAGTTCCACCGTAGCGACTTTTCACCGTTGCCAGAAGGTTGGAATGCTTTGGTGATTTTTTTAGCATGGGCAACTCCTGCGGCTCTCGTCGTTACACTCACTCGTTGGCGTGGTCGCTTTACGAGCGTGAGGTATCTAGATTCAGCGATTGCTGAAGGCATTGGTCCACACCTTTGGAATGTAGTCGGCACCCTCGGGATTGTTCTCTTTGGGATGCTCATCCTCCAGCCACGGTCAAGGTGGATTGCAGTCGCAGCCAACAACGTTCTGATTAATACCTTTGCTATCGGTGCTCTTACCTTCGGACTATTGTTCGGGCAGTGGTCGAATGCTTTTGCTACTGCGAACCTCCAGCGGTGGCAAATATGGGCGAATGGTGCCGGATTCGGCGTTCTGTTCTCCATGGTGCTCTAGTGGCGGTATCTGTTCTCCTCCTTTTGATGGAACCGTAATTCTCTCAGTGAATATCGGGGTGGATCCGGGGCATGTGTCTGGGGTCAAAAAGCGGCTCTCAGTCCCTGCGGTAGAGCAGGATAGGGGATCAGCGAGCAACGAGATCTGTCTACGCTTTCTCCTGCCACACCTTGAATTCCGCCGGCCGCAGGCGGAACCGGGCGATATTCCCTTCGTGTAAGCCCCTCAATTCTGCCTGCACCAGAGTTATGAACTTTTGGCGGTCACCTTCCGGAATCTGTTTGGTGGTCCACGCATTGACAAATTCCTGAGTCCCTGCAGCAGGGTTTAGGACAACGTAGCGGATTACCTCGGTCAAGGCGGAGCGATATTTCAGGCGGAACGGGTCCGGTTCCCCCAACTCTTCCCTGGCGCTCAGGTAGCGTTTGACCGACCGCTCGTACCCCCAGACAAAGATGTCACGCAACAGTTCAATGCGGTTCAACTCGTAAACCCCAAGAATCCCCTCGACGTAGGCACGTTTTGGCACGTCGATGAAGGAGAGTGGACAGAGGTTGTTTCCGATGAGGGGTATGTTAGCCGTGAGGCGTGCCACCCGTTTGTTGACATCCTCGAACGGTTGCAGATAGGAGAGATGCACCAAAGCGAAGAACGATTGCTCAAAGGGGTCGGTAATGGCAGCCGCAGTATCGAGAACCCGCTGAAAATATTCGTCAAGAAGTTGCGGGGTGGACAGCGGGGTGTAGACCGACCCGCCGATGCCGACGGCGATCTGACGCAGCAATCCGCAGGCCTCCGGGTTGGGAAGGAGGTTGTCAGACAGTAGCGCGTGGAGGTTCAGGATGGAATACCTGTTGAATCCAACCTCATCGGCCGACTCCACAAGAAACTCGATGGCCTGCTTGTGATTCAGGATCATCTGGGTTTCCAGCGCATTCTTCCCCTCTGCCGCTTGGCCGAAAGAGATCAGGCGCTCCGTTTCCAGTAAGGAGTAGGTATTGCCTTCAAGATAGCTGGACGCCCAGGAAAGGTCAATGAGCAACCTTCCCATCACTTGTCGGGCCACGGTGCCGGCGGGCAAGACCCTTTGGTGGGAGCGGCCGATTTGATGCAGATGGGAACGGATGGCGTCGTCAAGATACGGTCCCGACTGGGGATAGGAGAGGAGAAGGTCGCGTTTATAGCCGACCGGTTCGCGACGTTGAATCGGCTGGCTGACATAACTGCGGACTTCGTGTCCGGCCTCGGAGAGGGGAATGAGCGATTCTCCCGGTTCCGTGATCTCGGCCGGCTCTGGCACAAGTGGCCAATAAACGCGTCCCTTGAATACTCCAGTGGCGCGAATGCGGTTGCTTTCGATGAGAACACTAAGACGGCGCAACAGGGAACGCCGATTCAAAACCATTCCTGCTACGGAAAGGGCCTTCTCCAGGTCGGTTATACCGACTCCCTGTGGATACGACGCAATCTGTTGCTCGATCTGCCTCAGTTCGTGTTCTGCATTATGTTTCGGCACAAGACACCCTTTCTGTCGCGAAATATCTTTCGTGACAACAATATACTCTGTTTGTCACGAAAATCAATATTTGCGACATTACCTTTGCGCTCTGCCGCTGCCCAACATCTTTAGCTTCCTAGAGAATTGCAGAATAGCAGGCTGCTGTTCAGAGATGTGGGACAAGACGGAAGGAGAGCTGAGTTGGCAGGGGGCTGCGGAGGGAAAATAGCCCTGCTGTCCACTATGGGGGCTCTTTTGGCGCCAGCTGGTTGTACGCCAAACTGTACACCAAATTTTGGCGAACATGGTAAAGAAGGTTGACATGGTAAGCGCAGCTGTGGTAGGTAACTTTATAATATCACTGTAAGTTACTGGATTGAAAGGCTTCAGTCAAGACTGTTGAAATTCGTTATCCGGGTTTACTCTGATGGCAGATTCTGATCTTTCTTTGTAATTCGCTCGACCTGCTCGCCATGACGCACGACAAGAACAGTTCCTGTTTGAGCAGCAATCTGGCGCGCACGCTTTGCTGCGCGGCGAATTGCAGTAAAGGAACTGGCCATGTCAGGATCTTTTGCCTGCTCTATCGCCTTCTGATTCATAACTTTTCACTTCAATCTATAAGTTGAGGCTCATCTCCCGCGTTATCCATGAATCTGCTCGAGCATTAACCTGCCAGGCTTAATCGCCTGGGTCCTTTTTTGTTAGTCCTGACGCAGGTTACATTGACGCAGTTAGATGCTTACATTGCTTCTATAATCCCTCGCCCTACCGCATACCATTACAGAGGATTTCGCCAGCGTTTCGGGGGGGCGTGGTGGTAAAACTTGGTCGGGGGTGGGGTGCAGATCGGAAATGTCGGCCGCAATCTGTCGGAATATGCAGAAACTATTGATTATTGATACAGCCATGATATGATCGATCATGGCTGACCAGAAGACCATCGACGAAAGATGCATGCTCTCCCGGAAAAAGGGAAACGGACAGATCCGTCGCGAAGTGTGGACCGACGAAGACAGGAAAGTTGTCCGCTATAACTTGGCGTACATCAACCATGCGGTTTATCCTGGAGATAATGGCCGCGTCGTGGGGTATGACAATAATCACGGATCCCACCACAGGCACTTCAGGGGCGAAATGGAGCCGGTAGTTTTCTCGTCTATGGAGGAACTAGAGGAGCGGTTCTGCCAAGATTGGAACAATTTGCTGCCAAAGAAGAAGTGCCCAACGAGGATCTGAAATGTTGAAAGTGACTATAACAACCGGAAGTGTTGAAGAGTTTTTTGCGCGAGGTAAGACGCTTGCTCGAAAAATTGATATTGGTGAAACCATAGAACCTAGCACTTTCATAATGTTTGAAGATCCAGAAGATATTTTAGAGATCGTCACAAAAGCAAGGATATCTTTATTTAGAGCTGTGAAAAAGGAACCCGGTTCAATCACTGATATCGCACTGCGCTTGCACCGAGATAGAAGTGCAGTAAAGCGTGATGTTGATGTACTTGTTGGGGCTGGTCTTATTCAAATCTACGACGTACCTCATCATGGCCATGGTCGGAAGAAATATTTAAAAGCAGCAGCAGAAGAATTTCAACTACTAGCTCAAGTCGGATAACATTCTTCGGTGACGGCCTTGTCGGCTGCAGGGCGGGCTTGGGCCTCATAGGTCACAACTCGACAGCGTTCCCTCCCCCCTCATAAGCTTCCAGCTCCCGTCCCTCTCCCCCCCGTATCCCGCTCATCGCCATATCGAAACTGAACATGAAGTGGCGTCACTTCGCATAATAGGGGAGAAGAGGGGGCCCCGTTCGTGCGCTTGTCCTGGAGAAACGCACAATCGCAAGGGCGTTATATGCCCCTTGACCCATTGGTCCGACCCCAAATCGGCGTTCGGGTAAGAGGGCCGGACTTAGTGCAGTGTGTCTGAGATTTTCTTTCCGTCCAGGGTACGGACATCAAACTCGGCAGGCTGCATGGTGACGCCAAGGATACTGCTCAGGTTGTTGACAGTAGCACCGCGTAGGGGGCATTTTCCTTCGCCGCGTGTGACAGCGATTCTGCACCGAATGTGGTATCGAACTTCGAAAGGCGGTGGAGAAAGCCTTCCTGCTCGGGTGGTGCCCCTTTTTTCAGGTACTGAACATGGTCGATTGGACTTGGCTGTTTTTGACTTTTCAAAGAACTATGGCCCCTTGAGCGGTGGAGTCACAACGCTCAAGAGTAACTACAAGGAACTCAAAGGCGTCCCCCCTCCCCACCCAGCCAACGGCAGTCCGATGCCGAGTCTGTCCGGATTACCTGGCATATTTCAAAGCGATAAAATAAGACAATTCAAATTCATGTTTTTTTGACATTTAAGCATAAGCTGCTTCAATTGGAGCATCGCAAATCATCTCAGGCTTTGGCACGGCCCAGGGGGGTGAGATAAACCCTGATGCGTTAAGATACTACGCCATTTGACTGTAGAAGGTGAATCCAACAAGGCATAAGGAGCAGACATGAGCAAGAACTCTTGGCTGGGCGCCCTGGCGGCGACAGGTATCCTGCTGGCATTAATCATGGCAAGCTGCGGTGACGGTGGCGGTGACGGCGATACGGCGCCGGCCGTCGATGCGCCCCGGGCAAATGCCCTACAGATGGTCGACGCGGGGAAGCAGACCTTCCGCTTCGATACCTTTGGCGACGAGGCCTTTTGGGGGGACACCCTCAAACTGCACCAGGGGATCGAAGGGAGTGGTTTCGTCGGCGGTGTAGGACCTGGGGTCAGCCCGAAGACTGCCCTCGCCGTGGGTCTCAAGGTCGATGTTGACGCCCTCCCTCAGGACCTGGTAGCCCAGTTGAAAAACGGCACCCTCAATCTTGACCTCCCGGCCAACACGCTGGCCCTTATCAAGCTGAACGCGGTCCTCGGCATAACAGGATTCTTCAACCCGGACGGCAGCATGAAGTCGATCGGCATCCAGTGCGCCTTCTGTCACTCCACGGTCGACGACTCGCTCGCCCCCGGCATAGGTCACCGCCTTGACGGCTGGGCCAACCGGGATCTCAACGTGGGGGCGATCGTGAATCTCTCCCCGGACCTCAGTGCCGTGGCGGCCCTGCTGAGGGTCGACGAGGCGACGGTGCGAGCCGTCCTGAACGGCTGGGGGCCGGGGAGGTTCGATGCCCAGCTCTTTCTGGACGGCAAGGCCGCCAAGCCCGGCGGGTTGCCGGGGTCGGCGGCCATCCTGATCCCTCCCGCTTTCGGCCTGGCGGGGGTGAACCTCCATACCTCGACCGGTTGGGGCTCGGTCACCTACTGGAACGCCTTCGTCGCCAACGTGGAGATGCACGGCAAGGGGACCTTCTTCGATCCGCGCCTGAACGACCCGGTCAAATTCCCGGTCGCAGCCCAGGCAGGCTCCGGCAATATCCGGCAGAGCAGCCCCGAGGCGGACCTGATCACCCCGAAACTGGCCGCTCTCCAGTTCTACCAGCTTGCCATCCCGGCGCCGCCGGCACCGGCGGGTTCCTTCGATCAAGCAGCCGCCGGGCGCGGGAAGGTGCTGTTCGACGGCAAGGCGAAATGCGCCACCTGTCATGTGCCGCCCCTGTTTACCGAGCCGGGATGGAACATGCACACGCCGGCCGAAATCGGCCTGACTGCGGCAAACGACGACTTTCAGGCACAAAGGTCCCCCGACGAGCGCTACCGGACCACCCCTCTCAAGGGGCTCTGGACTCATACCAAGGGAGGCTTTTACCATGACGGACGCTTCGCCACGCTGCTGGATGTGGTAAACCATTACAACGCCAACCTGCCGGGAGGAGCTTTGGGACTCAGCCCCGCGGAAGCGGGCGATCTGGTCGAGTACCTGAAGTCTCTGTAGAGTTGACGTTGATCACCTGATCGCGCAGGGTGAGGTGAAGGTCACTTCTAAAAGTTCAAGGGGGTACCCAAAATGGGTAAACCCTCAGATTGATGAAAAACCCCGCTTTTGGGGAAGCGGGGTTTTCTTATGTGGCCATCTGGCAAAATTTCAGAGAGCAACTTTTCTCACCCTCGCCTCGGCCTCATCCTTGATACTCAGCACTTCCTGTTGAATCTCGGCCGGCATGGTCTCGATGATTCTCCGCTGTCGCTTCCTCGTCTTTCGGTGTCCGGTCGACGGCCATGGTGAGGTGCACCGGAGAAACGGGGCCTCTTTGACAAGGTTTGCCTCGAACTTAAACTTTGCCGAAGAGTGCCATGGCTTTAGGATCTTTTCCGCACACGTCCGCCAACAGCGAAGGAGAGCCGGGCCAGGCGGCGGTGAGGGTAGGTTGGGTCGACAATGGGGATCCCTTTGTTGCAGGTTACCAGCCCATCGGCCTGGGCTTTGTCAAAGCACTCGTGGGCTGCGTTCCTGAACGTGTCGAAGAAGAAGAGGGTTGAAAGCATGGTGTTGTAGCAGGAAATTCCCAGCACCTCGTGGGGCTGCAACCCGCAGACAAAACCGCCACATGCCACCAGGGCGACAAATGGCGCACTCAACAGCGCCGTATAAAGGATGAGTGTCGCGCGTGCCCGGATTGCTTCCTTCCTCAGCCGTACCCCTGCCCAGGGATCCTCATCGTCATATGCATAATAATCACGTTCGCGCATGGTTCCCCCCTTTGCTTCAGGACGGCAGATTCTCGGTCGGTTTCTTCGAGTCAATTGTACCGGATTTATCGGAAAAAAAGCCGGGTCCGTTAGGCAAATCAGGGGCTCTTCAAATTTCACGCTCATAAGGGGAATCCGGTTCGGGACCCGTCGGGGGATCCGAAAATCGAGGGTTCAGGAGCGGCTACGCCAAGATGTGGTGCAACCGGTCCTCAAACATGGTTAACCGGACCGGGTCCCGGAGGTTTTGCAGATAGACTCCTCCGAGATTTTGAAGCAGGGGAAGAAGACCGTAACGGTGCAGGCAAGAAGCCTTCTGTGCTATTGGGCAATAAAGGAGCCGGGCATGACTGCAGTCGCGGTCGCTAAGCGTGTAGCGAAGAGTATGGAAAAGTCGACTTTTGGGCGTGCTTTGTGGTACGTTATCGCCCTGTTTCTGGATTTTTAAAAGGATACGGACCGACCCGGAAGGATTCAAGGCCCGGATGGAGGCCGCCCCGTGCGGGGTAGTCCATCGAAGTTCTTCGATGGAAATGCGCAAGTCACATCCGCTGGAATCCTCACGCCTTATGTGGAGTAAAGGAGACTAAGGTCATGCCTGAGGACATTCGCTGGAAACAACGCTTCAATAATTATCTTAGGGCGCTGCAGACCCTGACAGAGGCCGTGGAACTGGCTCAAACGCGCGATCTCTCCAATCTTGAAGAGCAAGGGATGATTCAGGGCTTCGAGTTCACGCACGAGTTGGCATGGAATGTCTTGAAGGACTATTTGGAAGAAAAGGGTATAGTGGGCATTATCGGCTCGAAGGACGCTGCAAGGCTAGCCTTCAAAAACGGCCTGATCGATGATGGCGAGGCGTGGATGGACATGATCAAGGCGCGCAATCTCAGCTCCCATACCTACAATCAGGAAACGGCCGATGAGATTGTCGGTGAAATACTTGAGCGATTCTATCCGGCATTTGAACAGTTGTCGCGCAAATTTACCACGCTGGCAATTCAAGTCGAGAGCGATTGATGCGCTACGGATTGAAAGAGCAAACCATCGAAAGCATCTGCCGAGTTTTTGCCCGTCACCCCCTCGTTGAAAAGGCGATGCTCTACGGATCGCGGGCCATGGGCCACTTCAAGCCCGGTTCGGATATTGATTTGACGCTTTTTGGTGAATCCCTGACCTCACTGGAATTGGGCGTAATTGACGAAGAACTGGACGACCTGCTGCTTCCCTACCAGATTGATCTCTCCAATTTTCACCGGATTGAGAATATGGACCTGCGTGAACACATCGAGCGGGTCGGCCTGGTTTTTTATCGGAAGTTTGTGCCCTGAAACGATCGATACCGGTTCAAATCCCCTCTCCCCCGGTGGGAGAGGGTTAGGGAGAGGGGGGAGGGAGGCGGAAAATACCGCCTTACGGCATTTTGATCGACAGCCTGTCCACAGTCAGCTTGCCACTGCGGATCCGCAGGGTTCCTTTCATTACCGTCGGCATTCCGCTCCTGCCGCTGTAATCCTGATTGTAGCCGCCTTTGAAAACGATGCTCTTGCCAAGGTTCGCATTCAAGCTTTCCAGCAATTCCCCGTCGAGCAGCATGATGGTTGTAGCGACGCCGGCAGTCGACGATGCAGCGGCGTAGGCGAGGTACACGGAGTCATATCCGGTGGTGCCGATCCTCGCTTTGGGAGCTTTGTTGAAGGTCGCGCTGACAGACCTTGCCACATTCATGATTACGCTGCAGCTCCCCGTTCCGGAGCAATCCCCCCCCAGCCGGCAAACAGGGAGTCGCTCGATGCCGTCGGCGAAAGCGCGACCGGCGTTTCGTTGCCGAAGTTTGCCGAACATATCCCAATGGTACAGGATATGCCGGAAGGCGAGCTGTTGACCGATCCGCTTCCGGATCCGGATAGCGAGACCTGCAGGGGATTTTCCGGCATGGCGATTGCGATGGTCTGCGTCGCCTGTGGGGCCGGCTTGAAGTTGGCGTTACCCTGCTGACTGGCGGCAATGATGCAACTGCCGACTGTAATGCCGGTGACGGTGCTGCCGCGGCGGCGAAGCTCACGGTGGCCTGGCTGCTGCCGGCAGCGGCGGCAACTCCAGTCGGTGCGCCGAGGACGACACTGGGAATGATAGTAGTGGTGGGGGCAACGGCAATGGAAAAGGGATTTGTTCCGGCCGCCATTGTGGTTCCGGCGGTCAATGCGCCGGTGATCTGATTGATGCTGTAGACCGAGACGTCGCCGGAACCGTTGTTGGCCACGTAGGCGAACTTCCCGGAGGGATCAACGGTAACCGAGATGGGTTGTGATCCGGCCGCCACAGTGGCTCCGCCTGTCAATGCGCCGGTACTCTGGTTGATGTTGAAAACCGAGACGTTGTTGGAGGCGTAATTGGCAACGTAGACGAATCTTCCTGAGGGATCGACAGCAGCCGAGCGTGGATCTAATCCCGCCGGCACCGCGCTTCCCTCCGTGAGTGCACCGGTGAGCTGATTGACGGTGTAAACCGTGACCCTATTGGTTGAGGATATGGGAAGATAAGCGAACCTTCCGGAGGGATCCACGGCAACCTGAAACGGATATTTCCCCGTCGGCAAAGCGGTTCCGACGGTCAATACGCCGGTACCGATTTAAAGCTAGCTGTGGACAGCCCAATCAATAGATGGAAATAATATCCTGATTAGCAACAGCTTCCGCTACCAACAACTCTCTCTCCTTCAAGGGGAGGGTCGGGGTGGGGATGGGGAAGAGGGGGAGGGACGTATAGCGGAAGATCATTGCTGATCAGGTAATCATTAGGGCACGGGGTGCGACAAGCAGTTTTTGCCAAGGCTACGGCTGACAAGTCAAGTTGGAGGTCAGGAGGGGGATGGGTGGATTTCAGCGGGAGATCGGCGCTAATCAGGCAACGGTGATCGTCAACTGTTTGCCGAGCGCCTGGGCGAATTTTCCCGGGGTGGAAAGTTTGATATCTTCGGTGTGATTTTCAATCCGGGAGATGGCAATCCGGGAGATGGCGGTCTTCTTGGTGTCGATCCGCCGTGCTAATGCCTCCCGGGTCAGACCCGCCTCCTCGCGTGCCTGTCGCGGCAGGATGCCAAGCTTGAACTCGTGAAATCCCGTCCCGAGGCTCGAAACTCTTTGCAAATTCGGAGTCGCATTTTTTCTGTCGTCGATGTAGATGCGCAGGTCACCCATTTTTGCTTCATCCTTGCCAAGTACTGCCGTTGGTTAGGTATCTGCCCGCTCCATTTCCCGCTATCCAGTTCCTCCAGTAGGGAAAGCGTCCGGACTATCTTCTGGGTCAGGGCACGGGGTCCTGAAGAGCTAACCGGCCGACCGCTTGCGGGCGGTTCGCGTTGAGCTCGTTGTTAGACGCGACGGTTTTTCAATAAGTCGACCGCTGACGAATTTGTGTAAAACACTAGCAATGAGAGTTTGATACGGCACCCCCTCTTCAAGCGCTCGCGCCTGAATATCCATCAGATCAGGTGAAGCAAGACGGATGTTGACCCGCCTGTCCTTGACAAAGGTTGCTTGAGCAGCAGCTTTGAATATGTCTTTTTCCGCCTTAGAAGTTTTTCGGAGACCAGTTCACCCGCTGTCATAAGCGTCTGATATTTCCTTTTCAAAAGTGTCTACCTTTTACAGGGCGAGCTGTTGATGAACATCTACAGCTCGACGCGCACCATGCCGATCTCATGGCCCTTGCCGTGACCCTTCATGATCCCCCGCCAGACCAAAATCACACGAGCTTCATCCGGCTCAACAATCACCGTGTCGAGCTGCAGGGGGACAAGCTCTTCATCCTGCCGGCAACGAACCGACGCCCGAGCTCTTGCAGCAGGTAAGTCAAACCGGAGAGCACCTTGCGGGGATGCTCCCTCCACCAAGACCTGTTCCGTGCCGGTCAGGTGCGTTGGCGTGCAGAGCCCGGGAGCTGAGGATGAGTAAAAACGCGGGTCAAGGTCCGGCGGCGCAAGCGGGCTTAGATTCTCTCGCCAGTTCTCGTCATAGGTTCCGGCGTAACCGGCGCGCGGTTGCCAGTAGGGCGCGATCATCCCGAACCCTCTCGGCTTGGGCCGCTGACCCGGCTTTTGGATGAGATCCGCGGGATCCTCTATATTCGGTAGCGATAGACCGTCGATGTTTATATCCGACCTGCCGGACACCATGCCGCGCCCCACCGGGTTCTCCAGGCAGAATTCATGACCTGCCGGATCTTTGCAGCTGGTATCTTTGCCCCCGAAGGCATGCTCCCAGGTCAGCGGGATCATTTCAAACGGTGCACCCCTCGAAATGTAAGCAGCCCTCACTCCGCGCTTTATCCATCTCCGTTCTCCAAGGACCCGGGCCTTTTGACAAACCGGCCCCACCGCAAAGATGACATCCACATGCGGCACTCCAATACTCGGCGCCCAGGCGTGCCCGATCAGCACGCAGTCGGTTCCCGGTTTTTCCAGTACGATGTCGGTGTCGTAGCGCAGGCTCGACGAGCCGGGATCGCCATTGTAGGTTGGTGACAGCTGTATCGGCAGCTGTTCGTCAGCAACGGTCAGCTTGCCGTCTTTTTCGATGGACCAGGTCCCTTTCAGGACAATCAGAAGCGTCTCTGCACCTGTGTGGTCCATAAGAAAAAACGGTTCGGCATTGAGTGGCGTGTTGTTGATTAAGTTCATCGCGCTGAGACCTCAGTCCATTACAGGTCGAATACGTTCACCCTTGCCACTGTTATGGTTGTGGTTGCTGAAATCCCAGATGTTTTCAGCCGGGCCTTACTCCTTATTTCTAGTGGATCTTCTTTACCAGTGCATTAGTAGATCAGATATTGGGCATATATGGGCGCGCCATATGTCACTGCCAGGTAAAGGGTGCCGCTCGCCGCCATGAGCTTGAGAACCCAGGGCACGAAACCGTTGCCCGGAATCTCAACCATTTTCTCGATGGTCCAAAGTGCCAGGAAGATACCGGCTATTATCTGGATCGATTTGAGACCGAGAATCGATCCCCCGATGACGCCTGCAAAACAGATGGATAACACGATGGCTTGCATGACGATCCATTTTTGCCGGCTCTTGTACCTATCTGAGCCTGCGATGAGTAGGCCCAGATAGCAGACGAATCCGCCGACGATGAGTGAGCCGGGCTCGAAAGCACGGATTAAGGGATTGGCGACGTTTCCTGCATGGAGGCCCATAAAGAGCGCCGTTATAATAAGACCGGCCGACGTGGCCCGCGCGAGTGCGTCATTATCCTTGAAACCGACGGCATATCCAAACGGGATCACTTCGCCAGCGAAGCCAAGAAGCGACATGAGAGACAGTGCGGCAAAGGCGCCCAACCAGCTGCTCTCGGTGATAAGCGTGGCGGTGCTGAAGGCAGCCAGCATTACGGCGGGGCAGACATACTGTACGTAGAACCTCCCGCGGACGATTGCACCCTTCTTGGCGGCATGCTCATTTTTAAAATAGCGCTTATGGATGACGAGGGTAAGGCCAAGGCCGCCGCCTATCAGGAGGCAGCCGAAGAAGGCCGAGAATTGGTCTTTCACCGTGTATCCAGCGGCTTGCGCCAACAGAATGCCGATCCCGCCGATGTAGGCGCTGATCTCCCAGAGTTCTCTAGGGAAATTGAGCAAGACCACGAGAATGTGCTTACCGATCAGGAGCATGGTGAGAATTGTGAAGACAGCGATCAGACCAAGCCGCAGAAAATTGACACCGGAGAAGAAACTTTTCTCACGCTCCGACGTCGTCATCCTTGGCATCACGCTCGCAGCGTCAATTCCCATGAGAGTTTCTTCCGTGAGGCTGGTCGGAAGGCCCGGGTTAAGGCGGGCCATGATCCGTCCTATGCGTGCATCGGCTGCAGTGCGGGTGATATCCCCATCTCTGAGGACGTTGCGGTTTTCGGAAACCCTGATCTGTGCCTCCCGGATAGTGGCGAGTTGTACAGGAGTGTAGGCAGGTGGCGGCGCCGCCCCATAGGCGAGGCTGAGGCAAGCAAACAGCATAGCGACAACCATCATGAACCGACCCTTGCGTCTGATCATGGCTTACTCCTGAGGTCGGTTGCGCTGTAGAGGTTGGCAAGGTCGGTCCGACATTGAGCCACATCAGGATGATCCGGTCCCAGCGTCTTCTCCAGGATCGCCAGTCTCCGTTTATAGAGCGGCTCAGCCTGCTCGCGTTTTCCTGTACTACGATAAAATGCTCCGAGATTTTTCAGGCTCTCGGCCACCTCGATATGGTTCGGACCGAATACCTTCTCTCTGGTCACTAGTACCTCTTTGGAGAGCATCTCTGCCTTCACGTCGTAGCCTTCAGCATTTAGAGAATCTATAACGTGATCCTGTATCGCCAGCGAGCGTTTGTAGAGTCGTTCAGCCTGCGTATGCTCGCCTTGGGCAGTATATAGCTCTGCCAGGTTCTTCAGGCTGATTGCCACATAGACATGATCGGAGCCGAAAGCCTTCTCGTGGATTGCCAGCGAGCGCTTGTATAGCGGCTGTGCCTGTGCGTATTTGCCTTGCTTGGTATAGAGAAACGCCAGGTTGTTCAGGCTGGTCGCCACTTCGGGGTGTTCCGCGCCGAGAGCCTTCTCGTTGATCTGCAAAGAGCGTCTGTAAAGCGGCTCCGCCTGGTTGTTCATTTCTTGTCTTGAATAAAGAAACGCGAGATTGTTCAGGGTGAGGGCCACTTCGGGATCGTCAGGGCCGAGGGCCTCCTCGTAGATTGCCAGCACTTCCTTGAGGAGCGGTTCCGCCTGAGTGTACTTCCCTTGCATGGTGTACAGCCCAGCAAGGTTGGACAGGCTCAGTGCCACTTCGGACTTATCCGCGCCAGCATCAGCCTTCGCCACCGCCAGCGACTGCTTCGCCGCCGCCACGGCACCTTCGTAATCACCTGCACGATAGAGTTCCAAAGCTTTTTTGTTGAGGGCCTCCGTGTTCATCTGCGCATGAGCAGCGGTTGAAGGTAGGCAATACAGGAGCATGGCCACAGCACAAAGTCTGAAGAGCTTCATAACTGGTCTCCTTTTCCAGGTTTGGGTACGGTTATGGTGGTTCGAAATCATTTCGCCGATGCCGATCGTGGTTTGCCTGACAGAGCGGAATGATGACATTATCGGTTAAAAAGACGGGGTTTTCGGAGGAAGCTCGAGGTCCGTTTATTTGTGCTTTTCCCCCAGCCCCTGACGCTTTTCCTTGGTCAGCTTTTCCAGGTCATGCTCCACGATGAAGTCCCAGAAGGTTGCCTTGTCGCTTTCCGGATGTGCCGAATTGGTCAACTCCCAGCGGTAGAGCTTGTTCAGGCTTGATCCGACGAAGCTGATTGGATTGGTGGTCCAACCGAAGTTGTTTGAATTGAAGTATTTGTTGGATAACAAAATCGGAGAACCCAGGTAATGGGGGTACTTTTCGGATACCGGCATGAGGTAGGTCTTCTTCGGTTCCGGGAAACGATTCTGGAAAACGACCCACTTGCCATCTGGAGAGAATGAAAACTGTATCGCAGTCGCGGTCTCTCCAAATAAAATTGTTGGCGTTTTATCCTTTCCTTGGCCCCAGGAAACAAGCACTTCATCCTTGTCCCCACCTGTGAGTATTGCAAAAGGCAGATAGGGGTGGGGATGTATCCAGGTGAAATCGATCTTGCCTTTATTTCTCTTAATCACCTCCACGAGTGGGTGATGGGAAGGCTCAAAGCTGGTGGTTAATACTTGCAGTTGGTCTTTACCTATGTCGTATAAGAAAATCATGTCGAACGCAACAAACCACGTTACCCCGTTCCCGATCCTTTCCTCGCTGATCAGCTTGGCATCTTTTCCGCTGAGATCCATCAACAAGAGATTGGTAGTGTAATCGCGATAATCCTGAGATTTTGCATTATGTGCTTGAACCTCGAAAATGAAGTGCCTTTGCCGGGCATCTGCTATGGCGATTTTTTCAATATTTTTCTCCAAAGAAACGACGATTCGATAGTTCTGGCAAATTTTGTATCTGAAATCATAAAGCAAAAAACGTCTGGTCTGACCAAAACCGATTATATTCTGTGAGACAATTGGTATGTACTCGCCACCTCCCTCTATATCTTGGACAGCGTTTTTGAAATATTTGTCATAGGCTAACCGGCCTTTATGAAATGACAAGAGGGTAATTGCGTTATTCAAGTCATTGGTGCCTATTGCATTGTCCTGGGGGACGGGGAACAACGAAAGGCTCGAACGTGTACTGATATCAAACACCTTAGGCTCTAGGGTTCTGCTTCTGTTTATGTTATACAAAGGTTCCATTTTAGTTCCTCCATAGGTGGTTGCCGAAATCAGACAGGTGCTAATGACAAACGTTGACAGCACTAACCACAGACCCTTACACTGATACTTCATTTCCGTTATGCGTCGCATGGCCACTCCTCATAATTTAGGTAGGGTTTATTGACTAGTTTGATATAGTTTGCTTCTTTAATAGTTAGATCAATTTCTTTCTGTTTTAACTTGGGTAATATCTTTTTCATGTCCTCGGATTGCCTTCGGGCAATAATATTTCTAGTTATTCGGTCTATCTGCTTATCCAAACGATAGAACCTGTAAGGATTATGCTGAGTGAATTTAGGCCATAGGCTGGTGTCAAATTCATCCAAAGCCTTTTTCGCCTCTTGGCAATACTCTACATAGTTTATGCCATCCAGAAGGGTCAAATACCAGTCAGTACCAAATAGAATGCGATCTTTTAGGTGCATACCGCCTGGGCCTTGCATAATACTCCGGAAATATTCTCGAAAACTGTTTTTAGTAAACGACGACGAAATATCCACATAAAGATTGGGATATTTCTTCTCCGTTATCATTTTAACGATCTGCTGGCCCCACACACGACCAAGATCTGTGTTGCCACCAAAATGGGCTAGACAGAGATGTAGGGAATTCAGAGGTGTCCCTTTGACGGTTTTGTCCAAAACCAGACGCCAGGCATCGGGAGAGACAAATTGTTCATTGAAATACTTCAGCCTTTTTAACGGATCATCTTGAGGAACGCCCAAATAGGGGTCGATATAGATAGGCGCGTTCCTGCCATTGGCATCCTTCTGCATTTGGTCCTCGTGGGTGTCGTTCGGGTGCACGAAGTCAAAGTACTCTTCCCTATTAAATGAAGGTGCTCCATCGGGCGTGCAGTGGTTCATGATGGGGGTTTTTCTTTTGCAGCACCCGGCATAGAAATCTTCCAAAATGGGTAGCCTGGGGTCCCAGGGCCGGTAGCCCTGAGCCGTGTACATCTTGAAACCCAGATAAATCCCTTCGCTGTCCACCTGCTTGAATACTTCGGAATTGCCTAATAGCTGCCAGCGGCGAGGGTCGTAGTGAAACATAGGGAGCAACTTCAGCGGGTTGCCAAGAACTACCTGCTCGGTGTATTGAACTTGTTTTGTCCACTGCTCATATCTGACGGTCTCTTCATCGGGCACTAGGCACGCCGCAGCTTTTATGCTCATCAGCTTCTTGTTCCCTCGGATGTCATGAAAAGCTCCAGTAATACCCTGGTGATCTATTGTCTCTTTATACTCTTCGAATTCTTGTTGCGTTTGTCCTCGCACTGGCAGAAGAGGCCGCTCTTCGTTTATTCCCTTATAGGAGTCTCCCCTCATTGTCCAGAAGCCATGCCGGGGATACCAGTAATGGATCGGATCGTCCGTCATTCTCGTTTCGTCATAGACGGCATTATAGACTTGAATGCCGAAGTAGCCGTCAATATGGGCATATTCCATGTCCATTGTCATGACTATGCCGGAAAGAACCAAGTGGGACAGGTCTTTGTAGTCATCAATTTTAGAGAATGCCTCATAAGCTTGGCTGCTCTTAGTAATAAAATCAGCCCCAACCTCAAAGGTTTTCATTTTCGACTCCGGGACCATCTGTCTCACGGCTCCCTTGCGATAGTATTCGCCGTTTTCATCCGGTTCGAAGCCGAGCATTTTTCTGGCCATGCCTACCGCCGGTTTCAGCAGGATGAAGTCAAGGATAGTGACGAGTACTTCGCCTGTGACTTCTATTGTCGCTCGCTTGAGTTTCAAAGCTCCCAACACGGGTGTCCGATCGTGTAAAAAAGGCAGAGGAGCGCAGTTCCCGCTCTGAATGTGCATGTGGGAATCAATGATCACGGACGGCTGGTAGATACTTATCTGATGTATGCCACCGCACAGCAAATCGGGCTTTTGTGATTTCAAGATGGCCCCGTTGGGATCATTCTGCTCTACCTTTTTCTTTTTTTTGTGGTCGTCATCATCCATGTTTGTGGCCCCCCTTCTATAGGTATTTGTTGTCCATCAAGCCCATTTACAGCACCTTATTGAGAGGAGGGCATCCGTTATAGTACAGGTAATAGCTATTGTTGAGCCTAGCGTTAGCGGGCTCGAAGATGACCTCGTACTTGCTGCAGGGATCTTGGTCGGTGAGTTCGATCACGCCGTCATCGTCTGTGGTTTTTTCAATCTCACTGCCGTTCGGCATCCGGATTTTGTACTTTCTGCCGGCGATCGGTTTATTGTCCTTGTGGCCGAGGTTGAAACGTCTCTTTTTGTCATCGTATGCATCCCAGGAAAGGTGTTCCACGACCCTGAAACGGAAGGTGCTTTTATCAGGCAACTCTGCTTCAATATCACTGGCCGGAGGGCTGGCGGCGGAATCCTGATTTACTCCCAGAGCGTTCTTGTTGTTGTGTGTCATGGGGTCGGAATTGCGGCACGCTCCTTTCCCCTCTATTTTTACATCGAAAGAGCTGTTGATGAACTCGGCCTTGTCTCCAACAGTGCCGGAAGCCACCCCTTTACCGCTGCCTGGCTGATCTCCGGTGCTCGTGCTGTAGTTGCATCCGTCTATCGTGCCCATGCTGCCGTCGATTTTCACCGTCTTGGTGCCGTCTGCAAGAGTGGCTGATTTTGCGGTGTTGATATAGGGCACCGGCACGAGTGCATTGCCCATCGGGGTAAGGCAGACATCCGGACCGCTCACCGTGACTGCTCCGCTGTTGGTGCTCGACATCCCCTGGCCGTTGACAAAAACGCTCGAATTTCCCAAGTGGCCGTACCTCCATGTGCATTATGCGAGGGATGAACTCCCTACGGCTTTCCATCCTGCGGACCACCATTTTCCATAACCAATGCGCCGCACGGACCATGGTCGTCCGAACAAAAGATAAGGACAGGTGATGGCAACCAGCCGCGGACAAACCCCTGCGTGGCGATGTTCGCCAACACGGCTCCGCTCGCGGCGCCGATATCGCCATAACAGTTGGCAGGGCTCCAAAGCTTTCTCTGTTCATGACGTTCTTTGAAACATCGCATCTCGGTCATGCTCCACTCCTTGGCCCTGGAATTCTCGCCGTTCAAGTCGCCGAACACGGCGCGGATGTCCTTATCCTTTGTGCCGACCAGCGCGGCCCGGCAGGCGTCGGTCAGGCCACTGTTCCGGCTTGGGGAATGCGATGCGCGCGGCGTCGGTTCCTCCGCCAGCCCAAGACTGGAGATACGCGCCAGGATCTGCCTGTTTGCCTGCTTGGCCCGATCCGAGTCTTCGACAACCAGGAAAGAAACCGCTTCCCCGGCGATCACCCCCTGATGGCGACCGTAGCTTTCGGATTTCAGACGGCCGTCCTGTTCAAACCAGTTCAGCGTCGAATCCCTAATGAGTGAGTCGATTCCGCCGATGATGCAGAAGGCGCCGGGATTACTTTCCATTAACCTCCCGACCTGATTGATGGCAAAGTGCATGGATGCGTTACCCTGTGGGATGGTCTGCAACTTAGGTTGGTTCGCCCATTTTCCCATGATTTCCAGCAAGGGTCCCATGCAGCTTTCCTCATAGCGTGGGCCAGGCCGCTCTTCCGAGGCTACCCCCAGTAGCAGTTCGAGCTGCGTAGGCAGGTGTGCGCAATTCTGGAAATATTCGTTGAGCATGTCTTCGAAACACATCATCGCTATGCTGCTGAGGCGCGTGGCTGTATCATCCTCGTCGTCATCAATGCCTCTGATTGGCGCCGCGGTTATGGGATTGTCTCTTCCGTCCAGGTATTCGTCGTAGGCGAACATACGGGAGACCCCTGCCCGAACGGAGGCCGAGGTCATGCGGCCGTCATGCCCTACAGCAGTAATGCTGTTAGCAGCAGTTATCGCCAATTCCTTCATAGATTGCGTCTCATGCCGCTTTGTCTGAAGGCCGGAGCCCGCACCTCAAAAAGAGGCTGCCCCGGATTCATCATTGCCAGTTCAAGAGCGGCCGCTGAACGTTGTCTCTGACGACCAGTTCTAAGAATTTGCCGAAGATGATCCACTGAGACAGGCTTGCCGAGGAGATAGCGTATGCCGCTTGGGTAATCACCTTTGTTCTTGTTCCACCAGGCGCTAATCGATTCGACGTTCGGCCAGGAAAGGTCTTCATCGGCGTCCATTGCTATGTTGTGGTCTCTCGGGTCATCGTTTGGCCCTGCTTCAAACCCGTCAGGCCGGGCGTCTTCCATTTCAAGGGCAATGTCAACACCGGTTATCATGGTGAAAGATTCACCGGCGACGCGGGCAAGCACCGGTGTATTCATTTGTTCGATGAGCCAGGGGACGAAAAGGGAATCTCCTATGATGCCCGTACCGATAACTGCAAGTCGGATCGTGTCTTCTGATTTTGAGAGTGATTTCTGCCAGGAGAGGGCGTTCGTCAGTTCCATGCGCCGTAAGGCTGCGTTCAAGGCTTTTTCCTTCTGATGGGACTCTGGGATGACGAAGCTTTTCAGCAGCTCAACTGTTTCCGTATTACCAGCAAGGGTTGCCGACCATGCAGCAGAGAAACGTACCCCATCGTCATCGGCTGTGAGGTCGTCTCGGAGACCGCTAAGATCGAGTTCGCGGCTCCTCCCGAGTTCTCCATACGCACGGAGACCGCGGGCCTTTACTAAAGGTGAAGGATCGGAAGCCGCTTTGTTCAGGTGAAGTCCGGGATCGTGGCGGTGGATGGCGCTTGCTGCTATGCCGATGTACCGGTGAAATGATGACTCATCAGTGAGAAATGCTTTTATGTGTGGCTGGGCCTTTTCGTAACTCAACCAGCCAAGGGCGGAGATAAGGGGACGGGATCTTCCCTGATCATGGCTCACCGCGTTCATGACGTCCCCAATAGGTGTCTCTTTACCGTTTTCAAATGCCAAGACTGCGGCGGGGAAAACCCCCTCCGCATGGTCGCCTTGAAGCGCGTCTCTGCAGAGAGCCCAGCCGGCATCTCCCGCGACACGAAGGCCGTCGATTTGGGCCTCCAGGCGCTCATCGAGCTCTGTCAGATCTCGAAGAGAGAAATGAGGCGCGCTGACGGCTTTGGAGCGGAGAAACCAGAGGAATGCGGCTTCTTCGGCGAATTGAGAGACTATTGCATTGATTGGCATAAGACCTCACCGACTTTAATTGATGGATATCGAGCCGCCTTTGATTCTGTTGTCGCCCGAAGAGTGGCTGAGAACATATTCGCCCTTGATAAGGACTTTGCCGGCCTTGGTGAGCGTGATGTTCGCTTTTCCGCATTTCAGGACGATCTCGTTCTCCGCGACAAAGACAATCTTTTTGCCGTCTACTGTTACATCTTGCGGCCCTTCTGCTTCAAAGACAGTGGATGCAGGCTCTGTAATGTGATCCATTGGGGAATGCATGATGTCGACTAGGATGGGGTGTTTAGCGTCGTTGTTTTCAAAAGCGAGCAATATTTCTCGGCCTTCCGAGCTTGCGTCGCGAATAATTTGCGCATTTGACCAGGTTGTGGTTCGGGCCGCAATAGGGCCCAAGGTGTTGCCGGGGAAATCGACTAAAACGACTCCGCTCTCGTTGATGCTCGTAATTCTGCCCAGCCGTATGCCTTCTATGGGAAAACGATTCTCAGGGAACTGTATGATATTTGTCCGTTCCTTTTTCACATTGAGCCTCCAGGGGCGCTATCTCATGGTACTTACTTCGATAGCTTGCGCACCTCCATATGCATCGTCAGTTATTGAATATTTTGTTGGCTTTGATAGTTATACTACTACCATCCATGACGATAGTTGAAGAGCCTGCTTTAAAAGTGATCTTGGATGCTTCTATTATGTATTCCTTTGCTTTTGAATAATGCTTTCCGGTCACCGTTTCAGAGAGGTCTGCTCCGATGTTTGTTGTTCTGTCGCCAACCACGTTTTCGGTCATGGTTGTACCTACAAAGACCGCCTTTGCCATCCCGACTTCTTCGGTCTTCGCGCCTGCAACTGTCTCGTTCATGACACCGCCGACCGTGATCTGATACACGCCGCCAATGGATAATTCTTTTGCGCCGCCAATGGTCTCCATTGAATTGATGCTCACCGTTTCGGTCTTGTTGGCGCCGATGGTATTGGTTTTGTTGGCGCCTATGCTCTCGGTGTGATTTGAGCCTATTGTTACCGTCTGATCTGCCCCGACAGTTTTCGTTCTGTTATTGCCGACATTGAGCGTTTCGTCATTGCCGACCGTCTGCCCCTTGTCGTTTTTGATCAGGACGTTCCAGTCTTTTTCGCCCTGAAGATATATCTCCTCCGATCCCTTTCTGTCCTCGAAGCGCAGTTCGTTGAAGTTGTCGGGACCGCCTCCGGGGGTGCTTCTGGTCTTGATGCCGCTTCGGGTCTTGTTGGCGGGGAGCCTGTAGAGTGCGGGTGAAGCGGCATTGTTCACGTTGCCCACGACAATCGGCCAGTCCGGGTCGCCGTTGATGAAGTCGACAAGAACCTCGTCACCTATGCGCGGAATGGAGACAAAGCCCCATCCGTTGCCGCTCCAGGGCTGGCTGGTGCGGAGCCAGCATGAGCTCTGGTCGTTTTTCCGACCCTCCCTGTCCCAGTGGAACAGAACCTTTATGCGCCCGTATTCGTCGGTGTGGATTTCCTGTCCCTCCGGACCAGTCACCACTGCACTCTGGAGCCCGCGGACAAATGGCTTTGGGACGGTCGTTCGGGTGCGGTAGACCGTCGAAGCGGGGATGGCTATGAAGTGGTTGGAATAGGAATAGTCTCCACCGATCCCAGAATGCTCGCCGTACACGTTAGGTTGTGATCCCTCGTGCTCTACGGCAATAAGACAATATTCCCTGTTCAACTCCTCAAAGCTGTGGTCGCTGATCGTGAAGGTGCAGCCGGGGATGAATCTGGCACAGTTGCTTGTGCCTTGTGCGCTTTCCTCAAGTGATTTGACTTCTTCCAGGTGCGCTTTCACTTTGGGTGAACCTTCGGGGGGAAGTCCATAGTCTCCGGGGTATTCGTATATCTCATGAACCCTGTGAGTATCGCCTTCCTCAATTACTTCCATGTCAAGCGATGGCCTTTTGAAGTTGTAGTTTGTGTGGGTAACTTTTCCGGGGCAGATTGCGCGGTTGTATGCAAAGGTTTCTATGGTTTCCTTTTCGGCGACGAGTCCCGAGTCATGGTGAAAGCTGATTTCGTCCTCTCCTGCTATGGGGCGGTAAACCGCTTCAGTGTCGGAAAACACGATGCTGTGGGAATCTTCGGCGTGTTCGAAGAAATAGAAGATCCCCTCTTCCTCCAGAATGCGGCAGATGAAGCGGAAATCGCTTTCACCGTACTGGGTGCAGTAACGTCTTTCCGGATAGTCGGATTCAAGTTTGAAGACATAGTCGTCAGAGGAAATCTGGTTTTCGTCGAGAATTTCGGTGACGATGTCGACAACTGTGGCATTCTGGAATATTCTGAAGTTCTTGTTGAAGTTGAGCAGCCATACAGCAGGAACCATTGTCGCTTGGTAAGTGTAGAAACGGCCTACATGGCCTATCACCATAAAGTTCCCGATTATGCCATGGATATAACGGTCTTCGTCTTTGCCGGCAATAGTAAGGAGAACCTCTTTCTTTATCATTGTGCTTAGATGTATTACGTCCTCACTTACAAGGTTGAGCGTTGCTATAAAATGTGCTGATATGGATTCTTCCAAGCTAAAATGCTCGACGGCTATTTCGTAGTCAGTGCCTATAACAAAGAGTGAAAATTTTGATTTTGACACCATGGCATTCTCTCCGAGGTTAGTAGCTCTAATACGTTTGTTGATCTTTAGCTAAACTCCACTTTTTTGATCATACAATATTCACTGCAAATAAGACCTGCAGGCTTAAATCGGTAAACTGGGCTCTTTACTCAAAATATACTACTTGGTTTTTTTTAGTTTACCGTTTCCAAAAATCCACTTTTCTGTAGGGATATCTCCTGTCCCCCTGTTAGGAGGACCGCCTGGGAAGATGATAGATATCATCTCTCCTGTATGTTTTATGATCGGGTCCTTGCCACCGCAAAAATCTAGCGGTCCAGATACCTGATAGCTCTTATCTTTTCTCAATCCTATCAGGTGAAGAGGACCCCCATTGCAAGCATTGCCCATTGGGTTTTCCTGCAGGACGACTACCTCATCAAATTTTCCAAGGTTTTCTCGGAAATCACCTCTTATCTCAGGTAAATAAGCAAATTCGCATTCCATCTTAAGAATGGACTTGTTATCTAGCAAGACATTGCATCTTGAAGTTTTTTCGTTTCGAATGTATCTGATTTCACCGGCAACTGTGTCAAGTCGCTTCTCCTCGCCAAATGATTCGTGCAGAGATAAGCCCAAAGTTAATAATAAAATTATTGGCATGCCGACTTTTAGAATATGATTTGTACTCGGATTAATAAGGACTTCATTTATATATTTGCTTTGTAGCGACATTGTCACCTCCTTGTTCAGCCAAATACATATTTTTGGTATGCCTGCCCATCCTTTCAGCCAAAGTTTCCTTTAGAAAGACCTTTATTATACGCGGCATGGACAGCCGCCGCACACTCTCTTGGTGTTATCTCGCCGTCATGTGGTTCCTTGTCAAAGCCTTTGTTCTGATTGTATACTTTCGTCCCGGCTCTGAAAATTGCTGCATCTGGATCCTTGCCAATAGCTTTAGGCCATAAAATAACCATGTATATATCTTCAAGCGTTTTCAACCTTCCCTTGTAGGACAAGAAATATTATGCCGGGAGATGTTGCATTGGCAAACAAATCGTCCGTTGAGCACGGTGGTAAGTCATAAATGAAGCGGCAGACTCAATTGACCTTTCAACATGGGACCCAATAGCTGTGATAGAATTTGCCAGCACCTTGAAAGTATTACTAAAGGCAACTAGATAACGCTCTGTTATCGGGACGGACTTGGGCAAAGAACATAATGCGCTAAAAGTTGTGCCTGCCGGAGTAACCAGACCATCACATTTGGCTAAACCCAGGCGATGCTGGAAAGCCAAGATTGCTGTGATTGTCTTGGAACCTGCGATATCGTCAACTTTCACTTGCCTAGAAGGCGGGATGATATGCCGGTTCAACAGGGCCTGAACAATTCTTACGTCTGAACCTTTGTTTACTCCATGTCTGCCAACTGAATTGCTTATTTTGTGCATGCTCTTCTGCCTATTTTAGGTAGTGATTATGGACCCGTAGTCCTTGTACCCGCATTGTCGCAGGCATCAGATCAGGGGCCGATCCCCCAGCCGCGCAGGCCATTGTAATTGATACCCTTCAGTAATCTCCTCAACGACAAGACGAATAAAGCAGTTTTGCGTGACATAGCCACCGAGAAACCGTTCCAGAACCGAACTGAACAGATACAGATCGCCAGGCCCGACAAACTGTTCGCCGCGCAGCTTTATTCTGATGTCATATCCTCGATACATACTGCCGCCTATCAATCTGTCGGCCGGATTTGCGTGAATAGATGCGATAGCATCCACTCGTTTCAGATTCGATTTAGCCGCTGCCTGATTGCGATTGTTCGCCGAAATAAAAAATCTCAAAATTGCACGGAGAGTGTTAACAAGGTCTAGAGAGATGCGATTAAGTGAAAAGCTGGAGAGAAGCCTCCATTGCCGGTTGTGTCCGGTGTCGGGATCAATGGAAAACGTAACTGGTTTGATGTTCGTGAATACGGTGGGTTCAGGAATGGTCGGGGTTGGGATACAAACATCGCCGATGTCGAGCCGCTCGGGCAGAATTCCGTTGGCACAGGTCAGATCGATGTTGAGCTTTATTCTGGAAGGAAGGGTGTCGCGTTTTCGAGGGCTAATCGAAAGGAGTGTGTCAAATCCCTCTCCAAGGGGTGATTTGCTATGCGTGATGTTGCAAGGATGGTCGACATCTGTGCGTTGAAATAAGGGACTTTGCCTGAAGTATTCCCTTCTCTCGACAGCAGCCATTTCAAATTCGGTTATCCGGTCCACAGAGTAGATCTGGTAATGATCCGGATTATTTCCCGATATATGTATCTTTTGCCGTATTTCGCCATTCCCAAATGTCAGGGGCTTCGCCTTGTGCTCAAACAGGTTGACAACCGGGGTGGCAAAAAGGACGAAACTGTTTGCATTGACTTGTGGTAGTACCGGCGGAGATGCGGTCAGCTCGAAATCGATTTCGAACCGGGAGCCGTCGCCAAGCGTGCGGCAGGCGTCGAGCCCGGCAAGGTCTATGAACAGGAATTTGTCGTGGAACAGGAAATACTCCTGCAATATCAGGTGCCCGGGCAAAAGGGCTCTTTCTTTTGTGAGCATGGTTTCGTCATCAGCAAGGCCGACCGGTTTCAGACAGCCGGAGGCAATCTCGATGCCAGCTCCGTTTTCCCGAGAAGTGATCACGACGCGTTTCAGATAGCGCATTAAGAGCAGGTACAGGTTACAGGCCGCAGGATGGTCATCCCCGAGAAAGAAGCGCAGAGATTTCGGTTGCCAGCCGGAAAGGCCGATGCCCTTCAATTGAAATTGCAGCCTGATGGACGGTGGCTTGCCGGAGGGGTGGGAGAAAGAGGCATCCAGTAGTTTCAAGGGGTGTACAGTGACGTCGAAGCATGTCTTAAATCTGCACTTGGTTCCCTGTACCGGGATTGATGCGACTTCTGCCCCTGCGGAAATCAGCAGCGGTTGGGCAAGTTCAGCCTTGGGAGTAAAGGCGACGATGGTTGTCGCCGGTATTGGGCGAAAATCCCATGGGTGAAGCGCTTCGGTCAATTCATGGATGATCTCCGGTAAATCGTCATCCAGCTTCTGCTGCAGGTTGGCGTTCAGGAACGCGACTCCCTCGAAGAGCCGCTCCACGCTTGGATTTGCCAGGTGCCCGGTGACCATCGAGGCCAGTTCCGGATGGGCCCCGGCGTAGCCGGCCGCCAAGTCGCGCAGCCGGGCCAACTCCTGCTGATAGTAGTCGGTCAGGGTTGACGGTTGCGTCCTTTCAGGCGCAGAGCCAAAGTCATCTGCAACGGGGGCGGGTGCTTTTGTTGCGGACTGGGCAAGGGGAAAGATTGCGCCTACTTCTCCCGGGGTGCCGCCGGAGAAGCACCAGCTATTCCACCCCAGACGCGGACCGTCGGGATCGCCTAGACGGATCGGATCGGCTTCCCCCGCAGCCAGGATGAGCTTCAAGTCAAAATCAAAGGGATCAACGATGTAGAGCCTGATCATCCTCGCCAATTTGATATACCGTGGAGTGCCGGGGAGAAAGGTGTCGAATTCCTTCTGTGACAACGGGCCGATGTGGATGCGGAACTTGCCCATACGGTCCGGCATCACGCTCCCCAGGACGGTGTTAACCCCCAGACAATTGTTGGCAGCTCCCAGGCGCATCTGCTGGTCCTCGGGGATCGGCACCCGGCGCAGGACGCACTGCTCCACTTCCAGCCTGCCTACTCCCAGCGCATCGCGCAAAAGGGTCTGCAATCCCGGGGCGGAGCGGGGAAACTGAGAAAAAAGCCCTGCATAGCGCATGAGTGACCCGGCATCGGGCACACTGTCCCGCAGCTCCCTTTCACCCAGGCCGATCAGGCAGAAAAGCCGCTCCAGGTCCCGGGAATTTTTCTCCTCCGCCACCCGGATGAAGAGCCGGTATTTGCTCCAGCACTGGAAGTAGAGCTGGTAGAGCCGCTGGTGCAGTATGTCCAAGAAGTCTCGGCTCACCGATGAATCGGCCGCCGCCTCGTCCAGCAGCTCTTCGGTGTAGTGCGTCGGCAGAGGGGAGGAGGAACCGTACAGCCCAAGAAAGGTGGTGGTGACCAGGAGGTCGGCGCCGTCGTCTCCGGCCCGTTCGACCCGGGTCACGTCGGCTGCCGGAAAGGCCAGGGAGAGATCGGGCCGGACGCGGACCCGATCCTGCCATGGGACTTCGGGCAGTTCCTGCGCACCGCCGGCGCCAAGGTGCATGCGCGCAATGCGCATGACTTGACTAAACGAGAACTCGTGCCCCTTGGAAAGCAGGTCTTCGATCACCGGATAGCTTGGTTTCCCAGTCGTGTCGGCCACTGACAGGTCTCCCCCCTCAAAGTTTCGTGGAATACCAGCCGGGTGTAGCTCTGCAGCGACGCGTAGCTCGCCAGAAAATGATCGAGCACGCAGCCGAACAGATACAGGTCTCCCGGACCGGCGAAATGATCCTGGCGCACCTTGATGCGGATCTCCCGGCCGGTCATGGGGATCCCAGAAACCGTCTGTCTGTCTGCAATCACCTGCAGAGCCTGAATACCTGAAATACGCTTCAGACTAGCCGCGCCCCGGGAGCCGCTGCGGTGCTCGGGGAACAGGTACAGCTCTAGAAGCGTGCGCAGATGCTCCACTTTCTCCAGCGACAGATGGTTCAGGTAAAGGTGGGAGGTGAGTTGCCGGAGCAGTCCGGGACCCAGCGGTGGGGGGTGGCCCGGATTCACCGGGGTGATGTTGCGGCCTGAGACGATATCAGGCAGGGGGGAGAGCGCGGCCGCGATATCTCCTATGTGCAGGTTGTCGGGGAGACTGCCGTTGCTACAGGTCAGGCTAATCGAGAGGGTTTCCGAGTCGGCGGGTGGAACCCCTCCCGGGAACGCGACGCCGAGATGGACATCATGAGCGCTGTGGCGATTCGATTGCGCCAGCTGTGCATGATAGGTCGGCTCCGGAATGCTGTCGGAGCTGGACAGATCGAACGGGAGATAGCTTCTTTCGCGGCCGGTCGTGCGCGTGTAGCCGGTTACCCGGTCAACGGAGAAAACCTGGCAGTGGGCGGGAGTGGGGCCGGCAGGGCGGACAAGGTAGCTGCCGATACGGTGATTGACGGAGATCGGGGCGGCGTCATGGGAGAACAGGTTGACGGCCGGGACGGCATGCAGGGCAAAACTCTCGCGCCTGATCCGCTGCGGCAGGGAGGGAGGGCTGTCCAGTTCGAAGCAGATGCTGAACCGCATCCCATCCCCGCGCTGCTGCCAGCGCTCCCAGCCGCTCAGGTCGAAAAAGAGGAACTTCTCCGGGGTACTGAAATACTCCTGCAGCAGACGATAGCCGGGGAAGGCATGGGGCGGGTAGGGGAGTAGCGCCTCTGTTTCGCCGAAACCGGCAGGAGTCAGGCAGCTGGCCGGCAGTTCGACGGCAGTGCCGCCGTCACCGGGAGTCAGGAGTACTCGCGTAACATGCCGGCTGAGGAGCAGGTACAGTTCAGTGGCAAAGGCGTGATCGCCGGCAAGGAACAGGCGCAATGCCCCCGGCTGCCAGAGAGAGAGGGGCAGACCTTTCAGTGTCAGGGACAGGCGAATCGCCCCGGTCCGTCCGGAGTGCTGGGAGAACGACGCGTCAGTCAGTTCCAGCGGGTGGAGCTTTGCCTCTGCGGTCGTCGTGAAGCGGCAGGTGGTGCCGTCGACCGGCGCGGAGGCGAACTGGGTGCCGGCCGGGATGGCGGCGGATTGTCCCGATGTGGTGTGCGGGGTGAAGCCGATAATGGTTGTCGCGGGAATCGGACGCAGGTAGTGGGGCAGGATCAGCTGCGCGAGCTTATGGACCAGCTCCGGAAAATCGCACTCCAGTTTCCGGCGCAGCATGGCGTTTTGGAAGGCGACAGCCTCCAGAAGCCGCTCAACGTCGGGGTCGGTCCTGTTCCCGTCCAGAAGCGGCGCCAGCACCGGGTTGGCGCGGCCGAATTCCGTGGCGAGTTCTTTTAAGAGGTTCAGTTCAGAGTCGAAAAAATGGTTTGTCATTATTTCCTCTGAAGGGGGTGGTCGGTTAGCTCCACCTGGCCAACGTGTCCCAGTTTATCCAGCCATCTCGTTCCCAAGCTCCAGCTTGGGAACGTGAAATTGTACGGGAAGCTCCGCTTCACTACGCTTCAAAGCTGGAGCTTTGCCAGCAATTACATTCCCAAGCTGGAGCTTGGGAACGAGAAAAATCTACAGCAACACCCCCTCCCCCTTGACAAGGGCTGGGGAGAGGGTGAAAAGCTCGCATGAGCCTCACCCTCCCCCCGCCCCTCCCATCAAGGGAGGGGAGAAGACCAAGCGGGAGAATTGGTGCTTCTTCGGAAATTACTTATGAATGTGTACCCTCCCGTCCGTATCGACAACCGTCTCGAAAAATACTTTCCGGCCGGTTTCCACAGTCAGGCACGCAATGATTTCGAAGCGCAGCGTTAGTGTCTCGTCCTCATCGGGGACGTAGGTCACGGTTGCTCCGGAGAGTCTGGGCTCGTACTTGTCGATGGCGTTCTTGATGTTGTGTTCGATTTGATGCACTGATTCCGGGTAGGTCTGGAGGAAGTCGAGGAAGTCGGGGATCCCGTAATCGCCGGCGATGGGTACGTTTCCCTGCCGGGTGTTGAGTATCCGTTGCAGGTGGGACAGCACCGAGTCGATGCAGCGCCGCTGATTGTCGCCGCCAAGGCGCACGGGCGCTCGCTCAATTGAGCGGAGTCGTTCCAGTAATCGTTGCTCAGGCACGGTTTTCCCCTTTTTTGAGTTTGCGCCTCAGCCGTACGTTGTCGGCAAACAAGGTTGTCATAACGAGGATTGCAAGTAAATCGAACCCATTTTGACCTGCAGAATGCCAAAACGACCATGCCACAATCGAAGCATAAGAAGCAGTTAGCAGGAGTAGTAGAGAGTCTTTCATGAAATGGAGGTCCTCTTCATATTGAGCCTGCCAAAAACTCAACGGTAAATCCTGTTTAATCGTCGCATTATCTTAACCTTCAACTGGAAAATTCATTGGCTGACCTGTCTGTTTCAATCTACAGCTGTTCACGTTCCTCCCTCTTCAGCCTTCGCCAATGCTACGGCTGACAAGTCAAGGGGAGGTCAAGATGGGGTTGGGCGTTTCGGCGCCGAATTGCCCCCATCCCTACCCCAACCCTCCCCTTGAAGGGGAGGGAGGTTCTTTAGCGAAAATTCGAGCCAACGAGGTTGGCTGTGAACTGGAAGAGAAGAAATTACTTGGGAACAGCCCAGGAATCTTCGGCTTCGATTCCGTTGGGCTCCCAGGTCCACTTGATCTTCTTGTAGGTGAACGAGATGTCTTCCATGTGACGGTAGGGCTCGTTGCTTGCGAGCAGCGTGATGGGCATGACAGGACGGATGCCGACGATGATGGCATCTTCCAAAACGTGGGTGAAGTAATGCTCTTCGGTGCCTTGCTTGGTAATCCGGTACCATTTCAGGGTAACGTTCTTCATGTGCTCGCCGGTGCAGAGCGCCTGGTAGAGTTTCGGTGAACTCCTGTCGAATTCTTTGGTGACGGTGAGAGGTCCATGGACGCGCTTGCCGGTGGCAAGGCCGTCGGTCGGACTGCGGGGGATGGTGATGTCGTGATTCACGCCGTAGACGAGGATAGTACTCTCCCGTCCCTGCATGTCGCAGGAACCGTCGATCTTTCCTTGTTTCTCACCCTGAAGGGTTAAGTGTGCGGGCATAGCCATGCGAACTTACCTCCTTTGTCGTAGTGGGGACACCACATGCAGATGTCTCCGTGTGGTACAGCGTCTTTGTTCGGGCGCCGGTTAACTCGCCGCCGGCGTAACATGATGCATCAGGCCCCCGGTTCCTTGTCCAGTTTGCCGACCAGGGACAGGGTGAAATAGGATCCCATGTACTTGAAGTGCGGTCTCACCTTCAGGGAAACCCGGTACCATCCCGATTCGCCGGGAACTTCCTCTACGGCAACTTCCGCCTGGCGCAACGGCCTGCGGCTTCTGACGCCGGGCATCGGGTTGTCCATGTCGGAGACGTACTGGCGGATCCAGGTGTTGAGCTCCTGTTCCAGGTCGCTACGCTCGATCCAGGTGCCGATGTGCTCGCGCTGGATCACCTTCAGGTAATGGGCAAGACGGCTGATGATGAACATGTAGGGGAGCTGCAGGCCGAGTTTGTAGTTGAGCTCGGCTTCCTTGCCCTCGGCGCTGCTGGGGAAGTGCTTCGGTTTCTGCACCGAGTTGGCCGAGAAGAAGGCTGCGTTGTCGCTTCCTTTGCGCATGGTCAGGGCGATGAATCCCTCTTCGGCCAGCTCGAACTCGCGCCGCTCCGAGATCAGGACTTCGGTCGGGATCTTGGTCTGAATCGCCCCCATTGCTTCATACTGGTGCAGCGGCAGGTCTTCCACCGCGCCGCCGCTCTGTGGACCGATGATGTTGGCGCACCAGCGGTATTGGGAAAAACTCTCGGAGATGCGCGAGGCGAAGGCAAAAGCCGCATTGCCCCAGCTGTAGTGCTCGTGGCTCGCCGATACGTCTTCCTGATAATTGAAGCTTTTCACCGGCGTGGTATCCGGTCCGTAAGGCAAGCGGAGCAGGAAACGCGGCAGGGTCAGCCCGACGTAGCGGGCGTCCTCGGTCTCGCGGAAGGACTGCCACTTGATGTACTGCGGCCCTTCCATGATCGATTTGATGTCCTTGAGGTTGGGCAGGGTATTGAAGTCGTCGAGGCCGAAAAAGCTCGCCGCCGTCGCCGCTATGAACGGCGTGTGCGACATGGCGGCCACTGCTGCCGTATCCTGAAGCAGCCTGATATCCTTGGGACCGGCTCCGAATTCGTAGTTGCCGATCAGGCAGGCATAGGGCTTGCCGCCGAACTGGCCGTACTCGGCGGTGTAGACCGTTTTGTAGAGCCCGGATTTGACCACTTCCGGGGCATCCTCGAAATCTTCCATCAGTTCATCCTTGGTCACGTGCAGCATCTCGACCTTGACGTTTTCGTGAAAATCGACGCGCTCCACCAGGAAGTGGAGGGAGCGCCAGGTCGATTCCAGCTTTTGGAATTCGGCACTGTGGAGGATCTCGTCCACCTGCAGGCTCAGCTTGCGGTCGATTTCGGCGATCATATCGTCCAGGCCGGCCCTGGAAACCTTGGCCGGCTCGTGCCCCGTCTCAAGCAGCTGGGTGACGAGTGCCTCCACCCCTCTGAGGGTAATGGAGTAGGCGTCGTCCGCCGGTTTGAGCCGCGTTGCCTGAACTATCTCCTCGAGCAGGGTTGCCTGCACCAGGGGACGATCCGCAGTGGATGGTACGGCTGTCCGTTCCGTGCTCATGTTTCCTCCTTATCCATCGATGCCGATTTCGGTCAACAGCCTCTGTCGGGTGGTGTCGTCCGTGAGCAGATCCTGGATTCTTTTGCGGAATTCCGGAGCGTTGGCCAGCGGTCCCTTCAGCGCCCGCAGCGCCTCGCGCAGTTCCAGCAGCCGCTTCAATTCGGGGACCTGCTCCACGATCGCCTCCGGCCCGAAGTCCTTCATGGACTCTACCCGTAGTTGTACGTTCAAGTTATGACCGCTCTCCTGCACAAGCTGATTTGGGACGCTGACGTTGATGCTGATATTCTGGGCTTTCAGGATGTCGTTGAAGTTGCCCTTATTGACATTGACCGGTTCACGCTGTTCCACGGGATGTCCATCCGGGTTTCCGGTGAAATCCCCCAGCACCAGCATCTTCAAGGGGAGCTCAACGTCTTCCCGGGTTTCGCCCTGTGAAGGCCGATAAACGATGTTGACGCGTTCCTTCGGTGCAACCGTTCCCTGTTTTGGCATGTATGCCTCCCATTGAGATGATCTGCTCTAAGAAGAAGTCCCTATCTAACCGAGATTCCGGCCGCTTGTTCGTCAGCCACTGCTTTCGTGATGCCTGAAGCTAGCTAGCCACTCGTCAGGCGCACCATTTCCGGCATATTGAACCGTCCGATCTGATGCAGCACATCCTGCCCCTGATCCTTGAATTTCTGCTCCGTCTGGCTGTCAAAGGCGAGCCAAGCCAGCTTGAAACCCCGCAAGGCCAGGCTTGGGTCATACTGCTCCAGCCCGTGCCTGGAGATATCTTGTAGCACCTGCTCCATGTGCGGCAGGGCGAGCCTCGATTTCCCGAGGTCGACGAGCATCTGGGACAACGATAGCCGCCAGAGCAGGTTTTCGCGCCGGGAAGAGCTGCTCTGCAATTTCTGCTGAGCGACCTCCATTGCCTCGAACAGTTTCCCCTCGCCAACAAGTTGCTGCAGTTCTGCTATTTTCTTCTCAATGACCGCTTCCATTCTTGCTTCAGTGATCGAATCCGTTCGTGCTTCAGTGTTCGAATCCGTCGAACTCGGGGCCGAGGTGTCCGACGGTGCTCGCAGGAAGGCGATTTGCTTCAGCCACTGCCGGGTGTCGGGCGCTGCAAACGGGGTCCCGTCGGAAAAGGACAACTTCTCCAGACCGGGCAAGCGGTGCAGCAGGAAGGCGGTTTCCTGGCAGACCGCTTTGTGCGCTCTTTCAAAGCGACTCCCGAGATGAGTCATGGCTTCGGCTATCAGGAAGTTGAGATCGATCCAGAAGATGTACTGGGGCTGGCGAGTTTCGGCGGCTTTCAGCAGCGCCTCGTCATCGCTGTTTTGGCGCAGATCTAAGAGCAGGTTTTTAACCTGAGAGGGTGGCGGCGGTATCTTGGTTTGGCCATCAATTGCGGGTGGCAGCTCATCCACGGCATACCAGGCGGCCTTCCGCGTCAGACGGTAAGCGTGCGGACTGGCCAGGTCCTGCTGCCAGAGATGAAAAGACGCTTCGTTGACTTTTATCAGCCGGTCATTCAGTGCCCTGGCGGCCTCCTGCTGAGATGTGAATTCCTGCAGTGCGGCAATATCATGCGACTCCATCTGCTGGGCCGCCGCTGCGGACGGCTCTTCGTCGAACGTCTCAGGAGAAACCTGGGCCTGCGCCATGGTTTCCTCTGTTTCGGCGGATGCGTGCTGCAGGTCGTTGAAATACTCCTTGATCGGGGCGAGGGAAGGGGAGTCCTCCAGGTGTTCTCCCAGGAAACCGCCGAGCCTGCTCAGGTTCTCTTTGATCAGGACAATCTGATCGGTCGGAAAGGAGAGGTCGTGGACTTGTTTCAGAGCGGCTTCGCTCTTTTCCAGCCACCATTCCAGGGCACGTACCCGTCCCCGCATGCGAGTTTTCTGCGGATACAACTCTTCCCAGAAATGCTCGATCAGTTCCAGATAGATCTGGAGCCCCACGCCGAAGCCGTCATTGCGCCGGGTATGGATCAGGGCGACCGCAAGGTAGCTTGCCACCAGCAGATCCTTGGACCTGTGCATCAGGATGTCGGCGGCAGACCGGCCCACCTTTTCCCAGTCGACCGGGCCGGCAGCCGCCGGGGAGGAAAGCTTGTCCACCTCGGTCTGCAGTTCGTCGAAGGCCGGGTCATAGCGCACCTCCGACCCCGCCGGATTTTCTCTACTGATAGGCTGTGTACCCAATGCTGAGAGATCCATGGTGTTCTCCGTTCCGGCAAATCTTTTCATAGCCTCGGCGAAAACCTTTTCTGATTAGCAAACAATATTCCGCTACCAACAACTNNCCATCCCCCTCCTGTCCTCCCCCTTGAAGGGGGAGGGACGTACAGCGGAAGATCATTGCTAATCAGGAAACCCTTTTCTGTTACCTTATTTATGCTTTTCTCCAAGCCCCTGCCGCTTTTCCTTGGTCAGCTTTTCCAGGTCATGCTCCACGACATAGTCCCAGAAGGTAGCCTTGTCGCTTTCCGGATGGGCCGCATTGGACAGCTCCCAGCGGTAGATCTTATTCAGGCTTGATCCGACAAAGCTTATGGGGTTGGTGGTCCAGCCGAAGTTGTTCGCATTAAAGTAGTTATTCGATAGCAATATCGGCGAGCCTAGGTAATTGGGGTACTTTTCGGATACCGGCATTAGATACGTGTTTTCTTGTTCGAGAGTTAGCTTCTTCCTGAAGACTACCCATTTGCCATCTGGAGAGAATGAAAACTGTGTTGCACGACTGAATAGATCGTGTGGAGTTGTATCTCTGTCTGGCCCCCAGCTTATTGACATGGCCCCATTTTTCCCTCCGGATAGGATTGCAAACGGCAGATATGGGTGGGGATGTATCCACATGAAACGGATCTTACCTCTATTGCGCTTGATTACATCCGCAAGAGGGTGATGGGAAGGCTCGAAATTTACAGTTAGAACCTGTAACTGCTCCTTTACACGATCATATAAGAAAATTTTGTCAGACACCATTGACCATGTTACCTCTTTTCCTTTGGTCATTTCCTTGATTACCCTGGTCTCTTTTGAGTTCAGGTCCATCAAAAGCAGGAGGGAGGTGTAATCCCATGGATCCTCGGATTTCCCGTTATGCGCCTGTATCTCGAAAATAAAATGTCTTTGCCTGGCATCCGCTATGGCAATTTTTTCAATTGTTTTTTCCAGAGAAACAACGATTCGGTAGTTTTGGCAAGTTTTGTATTCAAAATCATAAAGCAAAAATCGTCTGGTCTGGCCAAAACCAATGATGTCCTGTGAGACAATCGGTATGTACTCGCCACCCCCCTCTACATCATGAACAGCATTTTTGAAATATTTGTCATAGGTGATCCGGTCTTGATGGAAAGACAACAGGGTAATGGCGTTGTTCAAGTCGTTGGTACCTAAAGCATTGTCCTGCGGTACAGGGAATAACGAAAGGCTGGAGGTTATTTGAATATCGTACATCTGTGGTTTTAGGGGTTTAGCTTCCTTTATGTTATACAGCGTATCCATTTTATTATCTCCATAGGCTGTTGTTGAAAAGAGACAAATGCTCAATACAAGTATGGAAAGCGCGGGCCACAAAAAGTTGTCCGTCGAACGCTTCATTGGTGTAAGGCGGTACATGGCGTCTCCTCATAGATTACATAACTCTTATTCGCCTGCCTTATATAGGCAGCTTCCTTTTGGACTTCATATATTTCGTCTTCCTCGAGTTCGCCTAATATGAGTTCGATCTCCTTTGTCTGCCTTCTCGCAATAATATTCCTAGCTATCCGATCTATCTGCTGATCCAGTCTGTAGAATCTGTACGGATTGTACTGAGTGAATTTGTACCAAAGGCTGGTGTCAAATTCATCCAGTGCCCTTTTAGCCTCTTGGCAATACTCCACATAGTTTATGCCATCAAGCAGGGTCAAGTACCAGTCCGTACCAAAGAGGACACGGTCTTTCAAGTGCTCTCCGTCTGGGCCTTGCATAATATTCCTGAAATATTCTCGAAAACTGTTTTTAGTAAACGATGACGAGATATCCACATACAGATTCGGATACTTATTCTCGGTTATCATTTTGACGATCTGCTGGCCCCACTCACGACCAAGATCTGTGTTGCCGCCAAAATGGGCCAGACAGAGATGTAGGGAATTCAGAGGCGTCCCTTTGACCGTTTTGTCCAGAACCAGGCGCCATGCATCGGGAGAGACAAATTGTTCATTGAAATACTTCAGCATCTTTAACGGATCATCTTGGGGAACGCCCAAATAGGGATCGATATAGGTAGGCGCGTTCCTGCAATTGGCGTCTTTCTGCATCTGGTCCTCGTGGGTGTCGTTCGGGTGCACGAAGTCAAAGTACTCTTCCCGATTAAATGAAGGCGCTCCATCGGGCGTGCAGTGGTTCATGATGGGGATTTTCCTTTTACAGCATCCGGCATAGAAATCCTCCAGTATGGGGAGCCTGGGGTCCCACGGCCGGTAGCCTTGAGCCGTGTACATCTTGAAACCCAGATAAATCCCTTCGCTGTCCACCTGCTTGAATACTTCGGTATTGCCTAATAGCTGCCAGCGGCGAGGGTCGTAGTGAAACATGGGGAGCAACTTCAGCGGGTTGGCAAGAACTACCTGCTCGGTGTATTGAACTTGTTTTGTCCACTGCTCATATCTGACGGTCTCTTCATCGGGCACCAGGACCGGCGCAGCTTTTATGCTCATCAGCTTCTTGTTCCCTCGGATGTCATGAAAAGCTCCTGTAATACCCTGATGATCCATCGTCTCTTTATACTCTTCGAATTCATTTTGCGTTTGTCCTCGCTCTGGCAGAAGAGGGCGCTCTTCGTTTACTCGCTGATAGGAGTCACCCCTCCTTGCCCAGAAGCCATGCCTGGGATACCAGTAATGGATCGGATCCTCCGTCATTCTCGTTTCGTCATAGACGGCATTATAGACTTGTATGCCGAAGTAGCCGTCAATATGCGCGTATTCCATGTCCATGGTCATGACTATGCCGGTAAGAACCAAGTGGGAGAGGTCTTTGTAGTCATCATGTTTGGAGAATTCCTTATAAGCCTGGCCTCTCTTAACAATGAAATCAGCGCCGACCTCGAAGGTTTTCTTTTTCGACTCCGGAACCATCTGCCTCACTGCTCCCTTGCGATAATATCCGAGGTTTTCGTTCGGTTCGCAGCCGAGCGCTTTTCTGGCCATCCCTGCAATCGGTTTGAGCAGGATGAAGTCAAGGATGGTGACGAGTACTTCGCCTGTGACTTCTATTGTTGCTCGTTTGAGTTTCAAGACTCCCAACACGGGTGTCCGATCGCGTAAAAAAGGCAGAGGGGCGCAGTTCCCGCTCTGGATGTGCATGTGGGAGTCGATGATCACGGATGGCTGGTATACGCTTATCAGATGCATGCTCCCGCATAGCAGATCGGATTTCACCGATTTCAAGATGGCCCCTTTGGGATCATTCTGCTCTATCTTCAGAGTTCTGATCTTATTCTTTATCTTTTTGTCGGCGTCATCAGCCATGCTGTGGCCCTCATGTTCATCATCGGTACTGATCAGATCTGCTAATGTGCCCAGCCGCGCGCTATGCTCCTTGGCGCCTGTCCCGACAGTGTGGCGGTCTGCTGCAAAATGGCGCCGCTGCCGATGAACTGGTAGTTCACCGTGATTGACTTCACTCCCATGCGGTCCAAGGCGCTCTTCTCTCCCGGAAATTCCCGGCCCCCAAAGGTGCGCCGTCCACCGTTCAGATCCTTGAGAAAATCGGGGAAGCCCTGCTGCCCCGGGTAGTGCCGGGTCAGGACCACGTCTCCCACTTCGATCTGAAACAGGACGTCGCCGCAGGCGTCGGGAGACCAGGAAAAGGTCTTGCCGACCGGATAGTTGTAATTGGCAAGACTCTGGATGATGCCGCCGCATTGCATTTCCAGCCGCGTGGCATGTGGCTTGATCTTGGCCTCGGCGTTGGCATCGGTGGGAAGCCCCTTGATGCCCACGCTGTAGTTCTGGGGTCTGCCCATCGCCATGACGGCGGCCTGTGCCTTGGCCCCTTTATTCATGAAACTGAAGAGGGCGTTTTCAAAGGCGATCTTGCCTCCCAGTGCTTCCTTGGCGCGATAGCCTGAGAGACTTTGGTTCAGGAAGGGAGCCGCCGGTCCCTTGACGAAACGCCAGGCCAGCCCGTCCGGACCTAGCAGGACGGGAATCGCTTGCTGACTGGTCATCCCCATTGTTCCGGCCAAAACCTGTTCTTCCCACAGGGCCTGCAGTTGGGCGGCGCTCTCCGTGCGCAAATAGGACCAGAGGAATTGCAGCGGCCCGATCAGGAGTTGGTTGAATACCGGATCTGCGGCCTCAGCCGAGATCCCGGCTTTCAACCGGCCGGCTGAGGCGGCTGCGGCATACAACGGAGATTTGCCGATTGCCGGATCCTCTGCGAAGGTCTGGGACGCCAGCTGAAAGACCTGGTTGCGCGAGGCGACTGCAGGGGCGATGGCCGTCAGGGCGCTGCAGTACTCCTTGCAGGCTTTGGCGGTGGTCATCTGCGCCTCCAGCTTGTGTGCCCCGGCTTCCTGTCCGACGTTTTTCCGGATGGTGGTGAGGATTTTCTTGCTCCCCTCGGCGGCCTTGTTGATCGCGGCATTCTCCTGGACCAGTCCCTGCGCCCGGGCGCTTTGGAACTGATGAATCTGCTGCAGCCAGGGGGGCGGGGGCGCTTCCAGCACCAGCGGTTCGAGTTCCAGCACTACTTTGCCGAGCAGCGCAAAGTAGGGGCCTTGCTCGGACGCCATTTTGAAAGCAGCCTGCTGCCATTCGGCCGGGCCGCGCAAACGCTCCTCTCCCTTGGCAAAATCGGCGGCAAATTCATGCCAGGCTTCAAAAGCTGCCCGGCGATACCAGCCGGCAAAATCGGCTTCCCGGGCAACAACCGGAGCCGAGTCCGGGACGGCAGCTTCCAGTTCCTGCACCAGGGAATCCACGGTCTCCTTTCCCTTACGGGTAAAGGCGGGCGCTACAGTTTTCTCCCCGGTGGCCGTAAGGCTTCCGCCCCAGAAATCCTTGAGCGTGACCGGAGGGAGCCCGCTTTGCCGGTCAACCCAGACTGTGAGCCACTGCAGGTTGCTCCCCTTGACGGCTAGAAGTTGCTTGAGCCAGGACTGGAGCATGGCCTTTTCCTTGCCGATTTCCACAGGATTTTCCCTCCAGATCAGGGCGGAGAGATAGAGGGTGCCGAACGCTTTTCTTGCTTCCGGAGTTCCGGCCGCAGCCGGTGAGTTCAATGATGAGAGATATTCGGGTTGGGGGTTTTCCCGTAGAGCGCTCGGTGCATTTCCTGCCAGGCGCATTTTGAGGATGTTGATGCGCCGCACCAGATGAACCACGTATTGGGCGTAGAGATCGTCGGGGGTGGCCGGGGAAATGGTTGTCATGCCTGCCGAGATCTGCTTGTCGAATGGGGTCAGGACCATGGTTTGAAACTGTCTGCAGAACTTCTCCTTGAGCCCCTTTTCCACCTTGATGCTTTCAGTGAGCCCGAAGCGGGGAATCCACCAGTTCCGGTTTTGCTCCTCAACTTTCAGTATGTCCTGGCGGAAACGCTCCATGGCGGCAAGGTTGGCCGGCAGGTCGCCCCGCAGGGGGGGCGTTTTGGAAAAGCCGTGGGAAAAACCACGGATGGTCTTCATGTTTCTGACAAAGGAGAAGGTGAGCAGGCCGCAAAGCGCCACACCCAGGACGACCCACGAGGTCAGACCGAGATTGCCGGTAAGGGTTCGCCATCTTATGGAGTTGCGGGTAGGGGGCAGCAGGGAGCGGTCACGGGGGAGGACCTTGGCGAAGAAGTCATGCAGGAATAAGCCCTTGCTGGTACCCGGCAGCGCCTCCTCCGTCCCGATCTGCACCGGGCTGCGGGAAAAGTGGGAGCGGGGATTCCCCTCCTGGCGGCCGCTGCCGAAAAATATGCCGCGCAGCACTGGGGTCTCCTGGTAGGGGTTTTCACCGAAGGCGTGGGTCAGGAAGGTGACCACACCCTGTTTCAGGCTTTCAAACTCCTCCGGAAAGAGCAAAAGCTCCGGGTCGGCACCCTTGGCCTGCGGCTGATGCAGCAGTTGCAAACGGAGATTTCTCAGACGCTCAAAGACGGCATGCAGGGCGTGCTCCACAAAGGCGTCCACATCCGGCGACAGCTCCTGGTTGATGATTCCCATGGGCTGATCGAGGCTCTGGGCGGGCAGATGCTCGCAAAACCGGTTGACGCCCTGGATCAGGTCGCATTTCGTCACCAGGACATAGACGGGAAATCGGACTCCCACAGCCCGCATCAGCTCGTCGATGCGCCGGCGGATCGTGCAGCCGTCCTTCTCAAGCTGTACCTCTCCGGCCTCCAGCAGCCGGTCGGCTGCGACGGTTACGATCACCCCGTTCAGCGGCTCCTTGCGGCGGTACTTGATCAGCAGCGACAGCATTTTCTGCCATTCGTCCTTGTCCTGCCCCTCGTGAGCCGCCGTGGCATACCGGCCGGCGGTGTCGATGACGACCGCCTGCTCGAAAAACCACCATTCACACTGCCTTGTCCCGGATACGCCGTCGATCCGGCCGATATTGCTTATCGGGGAGGGAAGCCGGGCGCTGCTCAGCGAGCTGCTCTTGCCGGAACCGCTCTCGCCGATCACCAGGTACCAGGGGAGGACATAGAGCGGATTGCCGAGTTTGTTCAGGTGCGAGCTGCGCAGCGTGTCGATTGCCGCCTTCCACTGCTCCTGCAAGCTGTTCAGCTCGCTTTTTCCCTGCCGGGCAAGCGCCTTGGCTTTAGTCAGATCTTCTTCGCTGTCGGCAACAAAATTGCGCTCCCGGCGCCTGAGCCAGACCTTGCGCAGGGAAAATCCCCCCAGCACCAGGCCGGTGAGAAGCAGCAGCAGGAAGAGGCCGACCCACCAAGGCCAGTCGAAGACCAGCACAAAACCCATAACAAGAAGGAGCGCCAAGGCGCCGGCGGCTGTGAACGGAACATTTTTGAGCATGGCACTGATGCTTTCTTTCATCTCAGTTGGTCACCGTCCTTAGGAAATTGTCGCTGATACCGCTCAGGGTGAAGTGATAAATCAGGTACAGGATGCAGAACAGCAGCACCGGAGCGGCCAGACAGACGGCAGCGACCAGCCGTGAACCTGCACGGCTCTTCTGTCCGGCCAGTTCCGGATCTCCGCTCGGGTGGGCTTCGGGGAAAAGATCGGCCCCCTCGATCTGGGGGAGACCGACCGGGCTCCCCAGCAGCAGTTTGAGGTTGGAGCTCTTTATCTGCTCCAGATGGTACTCGTCCCCCGGATGGCAGTAGCGGCCGGTAAAACCGAGGGACAGGCAGAGATAGTAGACTTCGCGCACGTCCCTCTGATGCAGGCCGACGTTGTTGAGCCGTTCGAAGAACTCCTCCCCTGCGTCGGTGGTGTTGTAATGCAAGCGCTGCAGTTGGTCATTCAGCCAGCGGTTCTTCTGAAGCCAGCGGGAGCCGAGGATCGCCTCATCGATCCAGGCGCAGAGAGCGAAACGCGCCTGGTCATACTCTTCAGGCGGGAAAAGTCCGCGGGCAAGACACCCCTCGCTTTCCGACAGGAGTCTCCGGATGTCGTCCTTCACCTCCTCATATGCGGGCTGCTTCGTCTGCACCGATTTCAAAAAGTAGCTGACGTAGGCCATCACATCGATGAAACAGTCGCTTAAATGCATGATTGTTATCTCCCAACCGCCATCAGCTCGATTTCTATATCCGCCGGCGCGCCGTTCCAGTAGAGGGCGAGGCTGTGATTTTTGGCAACCGCTGACCACTGGTCATCGTGGTGGTCGATCGCGAAATAAACGGTGTTGGCCCGGCGGGGTAATTCCTGGGGCGGGATCTGCAGGTATTGCAGGCCGATGCCTGGCAGCGACCGGGATACCAGCAGCTTCAGATGCTCCGGGGTACTCAGCTTGGCCATCTCTTCCAGCGCCCGGAGCACGTTTTTGGGATCTTCCTCTGTTTTCACCGCCAGGTAAAACCGGTTGCGTCCTTCAAAAATGGCGGGCTTGAGATCCGCGCCGTAGAAGGTCCCGTCGTAGGCCAGGCCGATGACGTATTCGGGCCCGGCGGTGATCTCGTCGAGGAGGCGGGAAATCAGGTTTTGCGCCGCGGAAAAGCAGCTCCAAAGGTTGCGATGGTCGTATTCGGGAAGGAGCTTCCTTCCGTCCTGCAGTTCGCCCAGGACTCCGATCCGCTCCGAAAAGCCGGTCAGTTCGCCGATCAGCTGTCGCAGGATGCCGTAGATATGCCAGGGGTGGATCCGTTCGGTCCCGGTATAGTGGAAAAGCAGCGGAAGGTAGCGATTGACGGACCTTAGGGCGAGAAAATATACCATGTCCCGGGAACCGAATTCCGCGGTATGGATGCCTCGTTTTCTCTTGTGCTCCTCCAGTTGATAGCCGCGGGCGGTGACCTGATCGCGGATCTCGCTGATCAGCCTCTGGAGCGATGGCGAGGCGGAGAAGCAAAGGCAGGGGGGGATGTATTCCTCCGAAAGCCGGATTTCAGCCCCCACTCTCTCCAGCTGGGCCAGCGGGATAAGCTCGTACTCGCCCAACTGGTCCTGCTCTGATTCCCAGCATATCTTCAGGGCGTAGTGGAGTCTATTTACCGGGCTCACCGCGCCGCCGGCGTGCAGGTCGTTGACCTCCTCGTGCTCGGTGGTCGTTACAAACCGGGTTGAGGCCGAGGAAACCGTTTCCAGCGTCGGCAGTACGGTGACGTTTTCACCAGAATCGCGCCATTTCTTGAGCCCCAGATAGACGGTGAACGGCTTTCCTCCCTCAAGCCACGCCTCGTCAAAGGCGCGGGCGTCGATGCGGCCGTTTTCGGAGATGGAGACAAAGGTCCCATCGGGAAAGAGGAACTCTCCTTCCAGGAGGCTGAAGCTCCCTGTACCGAGTGCGCTTTTCCGGAGCGCCATTGCTGCTATCCCCCAGAAATGCGGCTGCAGGTATTTTTGATAGGGGGAGAGAAGCCCCCGGCAGTTTCGGTCCAGAAGCTGAAAGTGCTGCGGCTGCAGCTGGATCCCCTGCTTCCAGAAGAGCGGTCTCGGTACGTTCATTTCGTTTCCTTCCCCTTTATGGGTGCCGTGGCTTTCGCGTTTTCATTGGGCTGTTTGATCTCCTGACGGTCCAGATATAGGTCGATATTGAGTTTTGCCGTCTTCTGGACCAGGGTGGAGCCGTTTTTGACCTCAGTTACCGGGACCGAAAATAATCGAGCCGAGCTTTCCTTGCGCAGTGTGTAATATCCCGCCACGATGCCTACGAACTTTGCGCCGTCGGTTCGGTCTAGCGCTTCGGTAAGCTCCTGGTTCGGTTGGACCACGAGTCTCCTCGAGTAGGTGACGCTCGGGTCGAAGCGGCTGCACTCCAAAAGCCTGGGCAGGCCGTCCTTCTCGTTGATGAGTTGCTTGAAGCCGTTGGGTTCGCGCAGGTGATAGAGGCAAACGATAAGCGAGTGGGGTTTCTTCTGGTAGAGATTCAGCTGCGGGTCGCTGACGAGATGAAGCTGGATGGCATCCTTCTCATAGCCCCATTCCGGGGGCTGTTTGACAAGCGGCGTCGAAGAAGAACAAGCGGCGAGCAGAGAGGCGGCAAAGAGGCATGAGGTGATCCTGATGACAAAAATCATGGAGACTCCTGTGCCATCGTGACGGAGGTGGAAATGCTCGTCGAAGGTGAGCTACTTCAAAGCGACAGCTTCATTGGCGGGAACATCCGGCAGTCACCGGGGCAGGGCCGGTGTTAAGTACACTGAACAGACTGCCGGAGCCGATTGGAGGTGGAAGAGGTATTTATGCTTACTTCCAATTTGCGTCTGATGATCTTATTAATCATTAGAATAATGACGGACTATTTAGTGATTTTGGTATGTGTAATAATTTTAGAAAGGTTGATCCAGGTCAATTTAAGTGTTCAATTGAAACCGACGGCCGTATGGTTGTCAAGAGAGGAGTCAGCTTTCATGTCTGGCTTGAAGGGTAAGGTGTTGGAATGATGGCTTGTTTTCCGATAAAAAACAGTGATTAGCCTAACTCCAACAGCAAAGACCGTTGAAAAGCAAAAACATAGGATGGCCCGTTGTCTTGCGCCTCAGGTCGAGGTACGCTTCGTGTGGGTCAGGTCATGGTTAGATGGCGCAAGGGAGGAGACCGCTGGGATCGAGGGCGTTGTGTTAAACACAAACCTTGTATTGCAAGCATAGGGGAAATATCTATAATGATCCAGGGTGAAAATGTGCGTAGTGATACGGTTTCAGGAGGAAAATATCCTGCAGATCGTGACAGCGTGGAGAATATTAAGATGATGTGTGAGCTGTGCGAAAAAACGGAGCTGATTGAAGTGAAGGAGCGCTACCTCTATCTGGAGTCCGGCCTGCCCAACGTAACCCTGGAAGGGATCATCCTCAGAAAATGCCCCGAATGTGGAAATGTTATGCCCATGATTCCCAGCCTCTCGAAATTGCACCTCGCCATCGCCCGGAATCTGGTCAAAAAGGACGGTCGGCTGACGGCACAGGAGATCGTATTTCTTCGAAAATGCCTGGGCTGGTCTGGCGTCGATTTCGCCCACAACATGCACAGCACCAGTTCGCAGGTATCCAAGTGGGAGTCAGGGAAGGTGGAAATGAGCACGCAGGCGGAACTGCTGCTGAGGGAAATGGTGGCACGCGGCAAGAAAATTGAAGATTATCACAGTCACGAGGTTTCCAAGAGAAAGCGCATCAAATCGCCGCCGTTGCTTTTCCTCCTCGAACAAAGCGAATGGAAAGCCGCTGCCTGACCACACGCCATCAATCACAGCGTGTTCTCGCGGTAGGAGGTAGGTCGGGTTAGCGCAGCGTAACCCGACATTCAACCATGCAATATAGACGCTCATTTACCCCCGGCGGCACCTTCTTTTTCACGGTGGTTACCGAAGGGAGACGGCCCATTCTCGCCTCTGCCGAAGTGGTCGAGGTCCTGCGCGGAGCCTTCCGGTCTGTACGTGAGACTCACTCATTTCAGATCGACGCGATGGTGGTCATGCCCGACCATCTGCACTGCATCTTGACCCTGCCGCCCGGTGACGCCGATTTTGCCACCCGTTGGCGGCTGATAAAAACCTGGTTCACCAAACATTGTCCTCCTGCCTTGCGTACCGTCCCGAGCTCCACCCGTGCAGCCAGAGGTGAACAGGCCTTGTGGCAGCACCGCTATTGGGAGCACCTCCTGCGCGACGAAACCGATTACGCCCGTCATCTGGATTACATCCACTACAATCCGGTCAAGCACGGGCTTGTCACATCGCCCCTGGATTGGCCGTATTCAAGCTTACGCCGCCATATCGATCGGGGCAGCTATCCACCCGATTGGGGCCGCGGCGAGATGGATTTTGAGGGTGTCGGGCATGAATGAGATTCATGCGTCGTAGAGGCACCGTAGAAGGTCGGGTTAGGTCGTAGGTCGGGTTAGCCCGCAGGGCGTAACCCGACGTGCGTAACCCGACATGCAGTGCCGTCGTTGCGGCATCGGATGGGGTGTCGGGTTACGCTTGCGCTAACCCGACCTACGCCTGCGCCTCTTTGGCTCGATGGGGGTAATGCGAAGACCGTAGACCGTAGGTCGGGTTAGCCCGCAGGGCGTAACCCGACGTGCATCGCCGTCGTTGCGGCATCGGATAGGGGTGTCGGGTTACGCTTGCGCTAACCCGACCTACTGTCGCTTCGCCTGCTGAGGCGGCAGTCATTTCCCGGAAAGGGTCTCTATGGCGCAGCGGGCGGCGTGATAGCCGCACATGCCGTGCACGCCGCCGCCGGGAGGGGTGGATGAGGAGCAGATGTAGACGTCCCTGTCGGGGGTGGCGTACGGCCTTCTCCCCGCCACGGGGCGGACCAGTATCTGGTGCAGGTCCTGGACCCCGCCGTTTATGTCGCCTCCCACGAAATTGCGGTTGTAGGCCTGATATCCCGCCGTGTCCCGCACGTGTCGGGCCAGGATCAGATCCCTGAATCCGGGTGCGAAGCGCTCCATCTGCGCCTCGATCCTGCGGGTCATGTCAACGCGGGAGCCGTTCGGGACATGGCAGTAGGCCCACCCGGTCTCCCCCCCCTCCGGCGCCCGGCTCGGGTCGAACAGGCTCTGCTGGGCGACCAGCACGAAGGGGCGCTCCGGATGTACCTCCCGCCAGACTTCGCCCTCCGATGCGGCTATCTCCTCCATGGTCCCCCCCAGATGGACGGTGGCCGCCCTGCCACAGGCGGCAGCCCGCCAGGGGATGGGACCGGCCAGCGCCCAGTCGATCTTGAACACGCCGGGGCCGTACCGGTACGCCGACAGCCTGCGACGGTAGCGGGCATCGAACCGGTTCCCGGCTATGCTCAAAAGCTGCCGCGGCGTGACGTCCAGCAGCACAACGGTCCCGGCCGGAAACTGCTCCAGGGTCGCCACGGGACTCCCGGTGACAATCTTCCCTCCCAGAGAGATCAGGTAACCGGCAAGGGCCTGGGAGATGCGACCGGACCCGCCGGCGGCGACGGGCCAGCCTGTGACATGGCCAAGGGTGGCAAGGATCAGGCCGAAGGCCGCGGTGCCGGCTTTTTCCAGCGGGAGAAAGGAGTGGGCGGAGAGCCCGGCGAAAAGGGCCCGGGCGCGCTCCCCCTTGAAACTCCCCGCCGCCAATCCCCTGGCCGAGCGCAGCGCGTGCAGTCCGAAACGCGCCATGAGCAGGGGATGTCCGGGGAAGCCTATGGGCGCCAGCAGCTCCGGTGCGATCTGCTGCCAGCTCTGCACCAGAGGCGCCAGCAAACCGGCGTAGGCTCTGGCGTCCTGCGGATCCAGGCTCTCCGCCGTGGCGGGGATTTCCCGCTCCAGTAAGGCCGCGCTGCCGTCATCGAAAGGGTGTGCCAGGGAGGCGGGGGGGTGGATCCACCGCAGACCGTGCTGCTCCAGCGGCAGCTGGCTGAAAAAGGGAGACCAGGCGCCGAGCGGATGTATCGCGGAACAGATGTCGTGCAGATATCCGGGGAGGGTCAGCTGCTCGGTGCGGGTGCCGCCGCCGACGGTCTCGGCCGCCTCCAGAAGCGTTACCGGAAAGCCTCCCCGGGCCATTTCAATGGCCGCGGCAAGACCGTTGGGGCCTGATCCAACTACCACTACTTCCTTTTCAGAGGGTTGCCGGCCGGTCATTTTCTGGGCTCTCCGCTTTTCGGAGCTGAAGGTTTCGGGCTCCAGAGAGAAGCGTACAGGAGATGCCGCGCTGCCGCAACGCCTGCACTTTGAAGTCCCCCTTTGCAAAGGGGGATTTAGGGGGATTTTAGCACTGTCGCAACATGCGCTCTATGGCAACCTGGGCTAAATCCCCCCCGACCCCCCTTTGCAAAGGGGGGAGATTTGGGGTGACCCAGCCATTGAAATTGACGCTAATCGGGTAGCTTAATGGCAGCGGGGGCGAGGGGGGCATTGGGAAGGAGGGGGGGGCGATCGGAGGCTGTCTGCATCCTACAGTCCCGGGGCTGGCACTCCCAGATTGCGGATCACGCTCTCATTGATGTGGAGCAGCGCTTTACGGGGATCCAGGGTGGGAACCCTGCGGACTCCGCCGCTGTTCAGCATCGAGACGGCCATCTCCCCGGCCTGTACTCCGATGTCGAAATAATCGATGTCCAGGGAAGCGGCGGCGCCGTTTTTGAGGTAGTGGCTGCTGAAGGTCACCACGGGGACCTTGTTGGTCATCGAGAAGCGGATGAAGGCTTCCAGGTTCACGGTGGTGAAGACCGTGCTGTCGGGGAGCATCCAGAGCACATCCACGCTCCCCCTGATCTTCTCCAGCTTGGCCTGGATGTCACGGGGATCGGTTACCGGCTCAGCCACCAGTTTCAGCCCCAGTTGCTTCGATTCGTGTTCGATCCTCTTCAGATAGCGTCCCGTCTTGTTCGGGTCGTAAAGTACGCCGAACCTCTTTGCCTCCATGGAGAGGAACAGCTTCAGATACTGCTCCGGTGCGGGGAGCATGGTGATGCCGCCGATGTTGTCCGCCGATGTCTTCCGGCTCTGCGATAGCGCCAACAGCGCTACCACCGGCACTTCCCGGATCCTTCCGGCCGCGGCAAGGGCCCGGTCCCCCAGCGCCACAACCAGCCGCGGCCGCTCTTCCTTCACCATGCGGTCCACGTCGATTTCGGCATAGTCGCTCAGCACCACGGCGTGATGCGACCCCTTGCAGGCCGCGTGGAAACCGCGCAGCGCCTCGCTGTAGCCGGGACTGCGGTTCGACTGGAGGATCAGGATCTCGGCGGCCCGGGCCGGCAGCAGGTTCAGCAGCGTGAGCGCCAGGCAAAGAATCAGTGCGCGCATCAGAAGCGGTACCTCGCTCCGGCTTCGAACCAGCGGGAGGGGTTGGCATGCAGCTCGTGCTGGTACTGGGCGCCGTTGAAGATGTTGCGGGCGGAGAAGAAGAGCTCCGGCGACAGCTCCTCGTGGGGGGAGAGCCTCTGGGTGAGATGCAGGTCCCAGGTCAGCGCCGTGTCTCTCGGGGGGTGCTGCGGCTGATACCAGTCGAGGTAGTTGCCGGTCAGCGCGCCGCGCAGGCCGATCGCGCCGTTATCGTAGTTGAGGCCAAGCTTGGCGCCCTGGCGGGGACCGATTTCGTCCGAGGTCAGTTCAGCCTTGCTCTGCTGGTCCCAGGCGACGGTATAGGTGTAGCCGCCGGCCAGGGCGAGGCCGTAGAGGGGAGAGGTGCGAAACTCCAGGTCGACACCCTGTCTGACATGGTCGCGCAGGATGATCGCTGCTCCGTCAAAGGTCTGGACCTTCCAGATGTTGTTGTAGAAGAGCGTTCCCTTGAGCCAGAGATAGGGGATGGCCGTGCTCTCGATCCCTGTCTGCACGGTCCAGATGTTCTGCAACTGCCGCTGCCCGTTCAGTATCTCGATGCCGTTGATGATCGGCATGCTGTAGCCCCGCGCGCCATAGCCCCGCAGGATGGTGCTGTCGGTCAGGCGAAAGGTCGTCCCGAGGGTATAGCTGACCGCATTTTCCAGCAGGTTGCTATGGTCGAAACGGAAGCCGGGAAGGATCGAGAGGCGGCCCACGCTGTAGGTGCCGTTCAGATAGCTGGACCAGCGGTCAAGAGAGAGGTCGAAATTCATCTCGGGGGCGCGGCTCACCGGCTCGCGCTGCCGGAGGTCGTTATGCTCGTATTCCAGGCCGGCGCTGAAATTGCTCCCGGCGTCACCCCCGCTGAGCCCGAGCCCGGCCCCCTGATGGTTTTCCCGCACCTTGCCGTCCATTATCAGCAGCTCAGGGCTCAGGAATTTGCGCCGGTTTTCCAGCCGACGGCTCCCTCCCCGGCCGTTCAGCTCCAGGGTGAGACGCTCGGCTAAGGGATAACGCAGGGCGAGGTAGGCGTTCAGGTAGCTGACGTCACCGGTGCCGTGGACGCCGGTGAAGAGCGGGTTGACTTGCAGGGTGGAGGAATGCTCCAGTCCCAGCGTGTTGTCCCGGAGATCGATTCCCAGGGTCACCCTGCCGCGGTTGGGGAGATCGAAGCTGAACTTGCCGAAGCCGTGGTTCAGGTTGGTCCGGTTCCCCCGGGCCAAGCCGTCCGAACGGATGTTGCCGCCGGTCAGGTAGTAGCCGAATCGGTTCACGGTGCCGCTCAGCTCCGCGCGCAGGTCGCTCGTGCCATGCTCGGCAATCGAGGCCGCCGCCAGGCCGCCCGGCTGCCGGTCGGCGGCCGGCGCTTTGGTGATGATGTTGATCACCCCCCCCAGTGCCGGGCCCCAGGCTGCGGAAGCTGCCCCCTTGACGATCTCGACCCGCTCGATCATCTGCACCGGTATGCTGCCGACTTCCGAGAGATTCTCGAGACTGAGGAAGTTCAGGGGGACGCCGTCGATCTGCACCAGGATGTGCCTGCTCGTCACGCTCAGGACGGTGAAAAATACGGAGCTGCCGGGGCCCTGCAGCTGGTCCAGCTGGATCCCCGGCACCGTATGCAGCACCTCCGCGAGGGTGTGGGCGTTGATCCGGGCGATCTCCCGGGCGGTGATGACGGTGACGTTTTCGGCGATTTTGGAAACGGGGCGTGGGAAACGGGAAGTGGCGACCGGCTCGTCGGCGCTCAGGCCGAGGGAGCTGGCGATTTCGTCGATCTCCTCCGCGTTGGCCGGAGACGCAATGAAGGCCAGCAGCAGGGAGATGAGAGCTAAGAGCGTTATGTATGCAGGGCTTCGGCGCAACAGGCGGTCCGTTGGTACAGATTCATTGTCAGCACCTTTGATGATCGGCAGATTTCATTGCCGCAGAGAATTGAAAGCGGCAATCCAGCTGTAGCTGCTGAGATTTCCCATCCCCGCCGTAGGCACTCGGGGACGACTGAAAAGAATTTGCCATACCTCTTGTGTGACAGTTTCTTGAGAAAAATGGCTCGAAAAGGAACTAACTTTTAACAGCTTATCGCTGCAGTGTCAAAGCTTTTCATGAGAAGCCCGAGCCAGGGTCAAACCCTTTTCATGGGAGGCCCGATCCTGCCCCGAACAGCCGGAACCGGACCCGGAGCAGGTTGCTGTCGGTAGCGCCGCCGCTCCTCTTCGATACCGGGTGCCGAAGCCGATCAGGCAGGAAGTTCTTGCATTCGGGAGTGCATGTGGTAAATTGCCCATCTCGTGTCAACCCAATGAGACTGTCACCGGAGCTTGCGTGCTAATCGCCGAAACCTCTCATGTCCGGTTTCCTGCTCAGCCAACTGCGAACGGCAATCAACGGTAAAGCGTGCCCGGGCTCAGGAACGGTCCCGGTGCGCTGCAACGCATTTCGTTTACCTGATTAGCAACCGACCCCGCCTGGGCGGCGTTTTGTCCGGGAATAAGATACCCTCCTGTCCCCATCCCCACCCTGACCCTCCCCTTGAAGGGGCGGGGACGTGGAGGATAAAGGGGGAACTTACTCAGCAGCCGCCCACGCCGCCGGGGGCGGCCCTGTATCAAAAGGTAACTACTACTTCCGCAAGCAGTCCACCACTTGCTCCTCCCCCTGGAGGGGGGAGGTCGGGAGGGGGGAAGACTGCTGGCTTCTAGGAAGAACTGGCTGGGCTTCCCCCTCCCTAACCCTCCCCCTCCGGGGGAGGGGACTCTTGGATACAAAATCAGCAGGTTAGCTCCAAGTTACTTAAGAGCATGATCTTCCGCTCCCCCTGCAGGCTTTTCACCCTCTCCCTCAGCCCTCGCCCATCAAGGAGAGGGGGTGTTTGAGCAGGTTGCGGACAGATTGGTGCTAACCAGGTTTGTTTAAGCCTCTGTGGAGAACTGATGCCGTACAGCATTAATACGTCACTGCATGCACGCCTGGCTGCCATCCGCTCCAGCTTCCAGTTCAAGCTGTTCTTCCTCTTTACGCTCCTCACCGCCGCCATCACCTTCCTGTTCGGCACCCTCTTCGTGGTCAACGCGCTGCATGACAACAAGCGGCACGCCTCGGAAAAGCTGCAGTTGCTGACCCAGAGTTTTGCCGACTCGATCCGGCTCCCCCTGTTTGCCGAAGACGGCGATCTCCTGATGCGCTACGGCGAGGAGGCGCTGCAGCTTCCGGAAATTCGCGGCGTGGAGATTTCAGCAGCCAACGGCAAGGTGCTGGTGAATCTTCCCGCCATTCTCCCCGCCGATGCGGCCGACTTCATCACCAAGACCGTCGAGGTCCGCAGCGCGGCGCCCGCGCTTTTGCCGGAATCGTTTGAGAGCGTGCATGACGGGCGGGGACACCTGGTGGGATACGTCAGGCTCTACCGGGGCACCGGCGATCTCTCCGCCACCGGGCGCAGGCTGGTGGCCACGGCATGCGCCCTGGCAACCCTTTTCTGGCTGCTGGTCTCCTGCTCCTGCTACCTGCTGCTGCGGCGCGTTACCCGCTCCTTTCAGGCCCTGATGCTGGGATTGCAGAACGTGCACGGCGGCGACTACGTGTCACGGATCGCGATCAGCTCCGACGATGAGCCGGGGCGCGCCTCGGCATCGGTGAACGAGCTGGCCGAAACCCTGCGGCAGCGCGACGAGCTGAACCGGCGCCTGCATGCCGAGCTGGTGGCGACCATGGAGGTCGAGATCGCCTCGAAGCAGCAGCTGGTTGCGGTCAACCTGAGCCTGGAGCAGGAGATCTTCGAGCGCAGCCGGGCCAAGCTGGAGCTCAAGAACCTGGTGGAGCAGCTGCCGGTGGGGATCGTCTGGTCCGATTGCGACGGCAGCATCGAGTACCTGAACCACTTCATGCTCGAGCGCATAGGGTACCTCCCCGACGAGGTCCGCAGCATCGAGCAGTGGCTCTGCCGTGCCTGTCCCGATCCCGCCTACCGTGAGCGCATCGCCCGATTGCGGCGTGCCGCGATCGACGCCTGGGAAAACGGCGCCACCGATACCTCCTTCTACGACGTGCGGGTGGTCTGCAAGGACGGCTCGGCCCGCGATCTGAACTGCGGCATCCAGCTCTCGGGAGAGCGTATCGTCGACATCATGATCGACATGACCGAGCGCGAGCTGTTGCAGCAGCAGATCATCAGGAACCAGAAACTGGAGTCGATCGGCGTGCTGGCGGGGGGGATCGCCCACAACTTCAACAATGCGCTGACCGGGGTGCTGGGGTATATCTCCTTTGCCAGGAGATTCCTCGACCCTTCGCACAAGGCGTACGACCTGCTGCTGCACGGGGAGAAGGCCACCAAGCGTGCCGCGGGGCTCGCCAACCAGCTTTTGAGCTTTGCCAAGGGGGGCGCCCCCATCAGGCGGGTGGTCTCCATCGCCAAGATCGTGGAAGAGTCGGTATTCCTGGCGACCAGCGGCTCCAAGGTGGTGAGCTCCCTGGAGCTCCCCCCCTCGCTGCCGTACGTCTACGTCGACGACGGCCAGATCTGCCAGGCGTTCAACTGCATCTGCATAAATGCGGTCCAGGCCATGCCGGAGGGGGGCGTGCTGACGGTGCGCGGCAGAAATGTCAGCACCGGGTACGAGAAGCTCCCGGTTCCGGCTGCCGGCGAGTACGTCGAGCTCTCCTTCGAGGATCAGGGGTGCGGCATCCGGGAGGAGGACAGGTCCAACATCTTCACCCCCTATTTCACCACCAAGGCGGAATTGGGGACCGGTCTGGGGCTGGCCACGGTCCATTCCATCATCTCCAGGCATGGCGGGGTGATTAGCTTCGTCACCGAGGTCGGCAAAGGGACCACCTTTACCCTCTATCTCCCTGTGGTCAAGAGAGCCGCGCCCGAACAGCAGCCGGATCAAAAGCTCGATGTCACTTCGGCAAGCGTTGCCGGGCGGTCGATCCTCGTGATGGATGATGAGGAGCTGATCAGGAATCTGGCCGGTGACGTGCTGGGAAGACAGGGGTACCGGGTGACCCTCTGCGCAAACGGCGCTGAAGCGGTCTCCCTGTACCGGCAGGCTTTCGCATCCGGCACCCCTTATCTCGCTGCCATCCTCGACCTCACCATTGCGGGTGGCATGGGAGGGAAAGAGACGGCGCAGCAGATTCTGGCCCTGGACCCCGATGCCCGTCTCATCGTATCGAGCGGCTATTCCAACAACGTGGTGATGAACGAGTATCGGAAATACGGCTTCTGTGCCGCATCTCCCAAGCCGTACGATGCGCAGGAGCTTTCGCGGCTTTTGGATGAGCTCTGCCAGCCCGCCCCGGGATCGCTCCAGGGTGCGGGCGCAGGTCGTGCCGCCCGTCGTTGCTCCTGATCGCCATCATGCCCCCGCCCGCCGGGAGAGGGTGGCCGGAGGCCGGGTAAGGGGGCCTTTGACTCTTTTTCTCCGCTTCCCCCTTTCGCATGCTCCCCGCCTGTTCTATACCTGAATCGAGTCCTGATCCTCTCATTGCCGTACCACATCGTTGATTCCTCGTTCCCAAGCTGGAGCTTGGGAACGAGAAGAAGCTGGAGCTTGGGAACGAGAAGAAGCTGGAGCTTGGGAACGAGAAGAAGCTGGAGCTTGGGAACGAGATGGGCGGCCTCATCTTTAGAAAACTGTATACCAAGATCAAGCGAAATTATGCTTGACAATTCCCGGCTACTTCCGTATAAACGATTTCAACTTTCAAAACCAACTTAAATCCATTTTCACACACTAAGCCCGTCTAACAAAAAGTCCGGGCTCGTCCGCCGCGGCGAGGAATCATCGGGGGCCGAAGGAGCAGCTTACTCTTCTCGATCAACTGCACATCTGCCTCCGTTTTTGCGGCAGTTAATTGAAAGTGATAGTCGTTATGATTTGCTTAATGAGGGGCTCCCGCCCGGCAGCGAGGTGGACTTGAAGAACGGCATGAAGGAAACCTTCCAGCAGTACCTGTCGGAGAGAGGGCTCAAGTCCACCCTGCAGCGCAACATCATACTCGATACCTTCCTTCACATCGACCGGCACGTCCGGGTCGACGACCTCTGCCTGATCCTGAGGGCCGAGCACCGGAACATGGGTCATGCCACCGTGTACCGGACACTGAAACTGTTCGTCGAATCCGGCATCGCCCGCGAACTGCGGTTCGGCGACGGCTTCACCCGTTACGAGCCCGTGACGGAGGGCAAACAGCACGATCACCTGGTCTGTAATGTCTGCGACAACATCACCGAATTCAAGACCGGAGCCATCGAGCAGCTCAAGGATGAGATCGTCCGCAGCCACGGCTTTCAGGTAGACACCCTGAAGCTGGAGCTTAGAGGGGTGTGCCGGCAGTGTATTAGGCAGTAGGCACCCCTGGTTCAGGATGCCTTTGGTATACTCTTTTCTTGCCCGCATAATGAAAACTACTTTCAGATTCTTTTGTGGCCGGTTTGATGGAGACGAGGTCGGACGCGATGGTCATCCTCATCAACAAAGATGTCGCAGCGGGAAGGTGGATCTGATGAATGCGGGCGAATGAGCACCCGGCATCCCGAGCGCATACGGGTGTGAATCAATCATAAGTAGCTGAACTTTTATCAAATACCAGGAGGATGGAAAATGCGTAAGAAGATGGTGGTTAGTTTGGCTCTGATGCTTTCACTGATGGTGCCGCAGCTGGCCCTTGCCCTGCACCCGGAGCTGTCGGTTCCGGAAAAGGTCGAGTTGAAGCATAAGGCTTGCCAGGAGATCATGCGGCTGGGGATCAAGTACAAGGTCGAGGGGCTTTTCTCCAAGGATTTCGAAGAGGGAAAGGCCGACTGCACCCGTATGGACGTGGCGGCAGCGGTGCAGCTCCTGACCGAGAAGATGGCGGAAGCGGTGGTGAAGGAAGGAGCGCAGGCGGTCGACAAGGAAGACCTTGTTCTGCTCAACGACCTGAAGGAAGAGCTTCGCGGCGAGATGCTCCTGGTGGGCACCAGGACCTTCCAGTCGCGCTACGACGAGCTGGGGACCAGGTTCACGGCCCTCACCAAGAACATCTCGCTGAGCGGCGGGCTGGTGGGAGTGATCCAGGGTTCCATCGGCAACGAGCCCAAGGATTATGCCGACGTGGTCGGCCGCGGCGACCTGGTCTTCAACTTCAAGGTCGGCGAAAACACCATCGCGGTGATCGATGTGGAAGCGACCGGCGGCAACGGCATCGACGGGGATGGAGTCACCCCCCGTGTCTCCAACTTCTCCACCCTGAACGGGGTGGCCGGCTCCACCGGCGATACGGTTCGCTTCCGTGAAGCATGGGTCGAGCACGCGGCGCTCAACGACCGCCTGATCCTCACGGCCGGCAAGATCGACCTGTCCAACTATTTCGATTCCAATGCCGTGGCAAACGATGAGAACGGCCAGTTCCTGGCCGGCGCCTTTGTCCATTCGGCAGTGCTCCCCTTCCCGGCGAACGGGCCGGGCGCAAGGCTCGAGGCGAAGCTTGCCGAGCCGCTCACCTTCGGCCTGGGCTACGGCAGCGGCGACGCCGGCAGCGACGACAGCTCCGACAGCGCCGACATCTTCGACCACGGCTTCGGCATCGCCGAGCTGGGCTACAAGTGCAAGACGGGCGAGCTGGAGGGTAACTACCGGATTTACGCCAGCCTGGACGGATCGAACCCGGATACCAAAAAAGGCTTCGCATTCGGCGTCAGCCTCGATCAGCAGATCACCGACAAGCTGACCCTGTTCGCCCGCTACGGCCAAAGCGACGAGGATGTCTATGAACTGAAAAAGGCTTGGAGCGCCGGTGGTCAGTACGCCGGACTCTTCCCCGATCGCAAGGACGACGTGCTGGGCTTCGCCTACGGCCAGATCCAGGCCATCGGCGATATCGCCGACTCCCAGGAGAAGCTGGCGGAGGTTTACTACAAGTACAAGGTGAGCGAGCAGATCGAAGTGGCGCCGATCGCGCAGTACCTGATCAACCCGGCGGGGATTCGCAGCGCAGACAACGTCGTGGTGCTCGCACTCCGCTCGCAGATCAGCTTCTAGGATACAAAGACGGAAACGGGGGCGCAGCTATCCAGGCATCTAGCTGTCCAGCTATCTGCGCCCCCTGTTTTTCCGGAAAAACGGATAGTTCTCAGGAGAGGAAGTCATGGTACGAGCGGTGTTGAAAGCCCTGTGCGTTTTTTTGTTTGTTTTGTCGATGACCGCCGCCGGATCGATATCCACGGCCCGGGCCGAGGGGCTTGATTACAAAGGGATGGTCGACGAGATCGGCGTCATCTTCCAGGATGCCCTGACCCTCTACAAGAAGGGGGACATCAAGGAGGCGAAGAAGAAGGCCCAGTCGGCCTACTTCCACGTCTTCGAGAACCTGGAAGGGCCGATCCGGATCAACGTCTCGGCGAGAAAAAACGCCGAGCTGGAGGAGGAGTTCATCGAGATCCGCAAGATGATCGTGGCCAAGCAGCCCGTCGCCGTCATCGAAAAGAGGATCAACGACTTCATGGTCGAACTGCGCAAGGTGCTCCCCGAACTGGAAGGAGGGGAGGTGCTGGTGGCCGAGGCCACGGATGCGGCCGCGCCAAAGGCGGAGGCCGAGGTGCAGGGCGAGGCCGGGGCCGGCAATATCGAGCCGGTCTGGCTGCGGGCGTTCGAGAACATCCAGTCCAAGCTGGCCAAGGCCCTCGATGCTTACAAGCAGGGGGACGCCAAGGCGGCGGCCGAGCTGGTCATCCAGACCCAGTTCGACGACTACAAGAACTCGCTGCTGGAGACTTCCGTCAGGCGCAACGTCTCACAGGGGAGGGATTACGAGAACAATTCGGCCTTTGCCGACATCGCCGGCCTGATCCAAAGCGGAGCGGCGCCGGCCAAAATCGAGCCGCTGGTAGCCGTGCTTGTCCAGAGCTTGCAGGCGGACATCGCTGGTCTTCCTCTGGTGGACGGCGCAGCCTCTGCCGACAAGGTGGCCGCCAAACCCGAATCTTCCGGAAAGGACTGGTCCAAGGTCAACGCCGAACTTTTCGCCGAGATCGATAAGGCTATCGCCCTCTACGAGAAGGGAGAGGCGCAGGACGCGGTCGAACTGGTCCAGGACACCTACTTCGACGTCTTCGAAGCAAGCGGCATGGAAGGGAAACTCGGTGCCCGGGACGCGGCCTTCAAGGTGAAGCTCGAAGGGCACTTCAACATGATGATCAGCCAGATGAAGGCCGGCGCCCCTGTCGAGAAGATCCAGGCCACCTTCTCAGCGTTGAAGGGGGACTTCGAAAAGGGTGCCGAGATGCTCGGCAAGGGTGGCGATTCGCCTGCGGCCCTGTTCGTCTACTCCCTCCTGATCATACTGCGCGAGGGGATCGAGGCCATTCTCATCATCACGGCGATCATCGCCTACCTGGTGAAGAGCGGCCAGACGGACAAGGTCAAGGTCATCTACAACGGCTGCATCTCGGCCCTGGTGCTGAGCCTGGTCACGGCGGTTCTGGTGAAGTGGGTCTTCAAGGTTTCCGCTGCCAGCCAGGAGATGATGGAGGGCGGCACCATGCTGCTCGCCTCGGTGGTCCTTTTCAGCGTCAGCTACTGGCTGATCTCCAAGGCCGAGGCGCAGAAGTGGACCTCCTACATCAAGGAGAAGGTGGGCGACTCCCTTTCCTCGAAGTCGATGAAGACCCTGTGGTTTGCCGCATTTCTCGCGGTCTACCGGGAGGGGGCCGAGACGGTGCTGTTCTACCAGGCCCTGGCCTCCGGTGCCTCCGCCTCCGGGCTCACGGCGGTGGCGGGCGGTTTCGTGGCCGGCTCGCTGGCCCTGGTCGCCATCTACCTCTGCATGCGTTACGGGGCGGTGCGTCTGCCGCTCAGGCCGTTCTTCCTCTGCACCGGCGCGCTCCTTTACTTCATGGCCTTCGTCTTCGCCGGCAACGGGATGATGGAGCTGATCGAAGGGAAGCTGCTCCAATCCTCACTTGTCGCATGGATGCCCACCATCCAGTTCATGGGGGTCCATCCCTATCTGCAGACCCTGCTGCCTCAGCTTTGCATCGTGCTGGCAGCGGTGGTCGGCCTGGTGATCATGTCCAGGGGTAGGGGAAATACAACAGGGGAGCAATAGAAACTGATATTCCACGCCGATCGTTGACTCGCATAATGTCATGCATTTACCACGGGCCTGGTCCCGATGTTACAACCCAAAAGGAGAGAGTTAAATGAAGAAGTTTCTTGCAATTGGTGCGCTGGTGGGGATGCTGTCCGGTTTCGCGGCGCTGGCAAACGGGGCCGAGAAGATGAAGGAGTATCCGGCGGGCGATGAGAAGGTCGTCAACAAGATGAAGATCGCCGCCGTCTACCTGAAGCCGATCGACATGGAGCCGCGCGGCACCGACCTTCCCGCCTCCCAGGCCGACATCCACCTCGAGGCGGACATCCACGCCACCAAGGGGAACCCGAACGGTTTCGGCGCGGGCGAGTGGATCCCCTACCTGACCATCACCTACAAGCTGGACAACCTCGACACCGGCGCCTCCAAGACAGGCAAGTTCATGCCGATGGTGGCAAAGGACGGCCCGCACTACGGCGGCAACATCAAGATGATGGGAGCGGGCAACTACAAGGTCACCTACACCATCGAGTCTCCCGAGAAGCAGGGATTCGGCCGTCACACCGACAAGGCGAGCGGCGTGGGCAAATGGTTCCAGCCCTTCACCGTGGACTACAAGTTCAAGTACGTGCCGCTCAAGTAGGGGCGTAACCGACACATCGTGATTTTTCAATGATCAAAGAGCAAGTTTCCCCTCCTGCCCGGGAGGGGAAACTTGCATTGTAGTTTGCGGTTTTATCGCTCCGGTTATTGAACCTGGCGCGGCCCCCCTTTCCGAAGGGAAGTGTACCGTCCATGTTCACTGGCCGGATCAATAAAGCTGTATATGGAGAAGATGATGCTTTCGTATCTGGTGCATTTCATTCATGCCTTTATCCCGGTTTCCTTAATGACCGGAATGCTGCTGGCCCTCTGGACTCCCGTGCGCGGGCCGAAGACGGTCCGCCCGGTTCTGGTCTCCCTGGCGGCCGGGTTGCTGGTCGGCGCCGTCGCCTATCCCGTTTCTGTGCGCATGGAGACCCTGACCGCCGCACGCACCTTCCTGTTCGGGGCGGCCATTCTTGCCGCCCTTGGCAACGCGGCAGCGTTATTTGTCTCCGACAACCGCTCCGGCGCACTCTCCCTGGTCAAGTGGGGTGGCGCGCTCTTTGTGACGGCAGCGCTCGCTGCAGTAACCAGCTTCACGTTCCTGGTACACGTCGCCGAACAGGCGCTCTCCGCCGTAACCGTGCTGAACACCGAACTGATCCTCAACATCGGCGGGGTGCTCGCCGGCTTTACGCTCATCGCGCTTCTGATCCCCCTGACGGCCCACCTGGGGATGAAAAACGGCGGCAGGATCCTCTCCGGGATACTCCTCCTCGCCTCCCTGCTCCTTTGCGTGCAGTGGTCGGCCGACGTCCTGCTCGGTCTGATGCGGCTGGAACTGATCGAGCTTACCAGCATCCGCCTCTCTTTCGTCGCCAAGGTCACCAAGTATCTCTATATCCTCCCCTATCTACAGGCGCTCCTGATAGCGGCTCTCGCCCTGGGCTTCTTTGTCCGCAGACCGGCTGTCGCAGCAGCGGAGCTGGCGCAGATGCAGAAGGCGGAGCGGAGAAAGGCGCGCAGCCTGGTCATACGCGAGATGCGCTGGTTCAAGGCCGCCCTGGCCTGCGTCGGCGTCATCTTCGCCGTCTGCCTCTATTTCGACCTTTACGCCTCGCGCCCGGTAAAGATCTCCCCCCCGACCATGCTGACCCCGGACGCGGCCGGTCTGATCAAGATCGGCGTCGACCGGGTGAAGGACGGCAAACTGCACCGCTATGCCATCGTCACCGATGACGGGCATGTGGTCCGCTTCTTCCTGATCAACCGCTCCATGGGGCTTGGCAGCAAGATAGGGGTGGTCTACGACGCCTGCATGCTCTGCGGCGACATGGGGTATATCCAGGAAAAGAACGAGGTGATCTGCATCGCCTGCAACGTCAGGATCTTCCTCCCCTCGATCGGCAAGGCGGGGGGCTGCAATCCGATCCCGCTGGAGCACAAGATCGAAGCGGATCAGGTGCTGCTCAGCGTCGAAGAGTTGGACAAGGGGGCGAAATACTTCACCGAGGTGGTTAGCAGGAAGGTGAAGGATCCGGTGACCGGCAAGGAGCTGGAGAACACCAAGGCGCCATTCCGGCACGAGTACAAGGGGAGGACCTACTTCTTCGAATCCGAGGAGTCCGGGGAGAAGTTCCAGAAGTCGCCCGAGAGCTATGTGGGAGAGCAGCAGTCCAGGTACTACCGGGTGCAGGGGTTCCAGGGGTCGTAGGAATTTGGTGAAACTCGCCAGTCCTTCTTCTGATCCCGACGCCCAACGTCCCCTCCCCCGGAGGGGCACTGCCATTAAAGTTAATAGGTGGCGCCACGCAGATCACGTAGGGTGGGCCTAGCCCACCGTCTGTTGAGGTTTGGTGGGCGGGGCCCACCCTACATGTCTCTTCCCCCCTCCCGACCTCCCCCCGATGGGGGGAGGAGAGTAAGCAGGAGTTGGCGGAGCAGAGTAGGCGCAGGCAAGTTGCTTTTAAAAAAGAGAGGTTATCCAATGTTTTTTCTCATGCTCAGACAGTCTTTCGTGAAAGGCTGGAGGAGAAAGGCCCTCGCCACGGCAACCATCGTGCTGGCGGCAAGCCTCATCACCGCACTGATGAACATCTCCATCGATGTGGGCGACAAGATGTCGAAGGAGATGAAATCCTACGGCGCGAATATCAGTCTGGTCCCCAAAAGCGAGAACATCTCGCTGGAGATCGGCGGGGTCGATTACAACCCGCTGGAGGGGCAGGTCCTGATCGATGAAAAGGAGCTGCCGAAGATCAAGGAGATTTTCTGGGCCAACAATATCGTCGGATACGCCCCCTTTCTCAAGGTCAGCACCGAACTGGCGGGGTCGGCCAAGCGGGTGCCACTTTTGGGGACCAACTTCGACAAGGCGGTGGCGGTCGCAGGAGACGAGGAGTTCCGCATCGGGGTGAAGGTGATCAATCCCTATTGGCAGGTAAAGGGAGATTGGCCGGCCGAGGAGGACGGAAGCGGACTGCTTGCCGGTGCGCAGATCGCGCGGGAGATGAACCTGAAGGCCGGCGACCGGGTCAAGGTGAAGATGCCGGGAGAGGGAGGCCGCGAGGGGCTCTTCACCATCAAGGGGATCCTCACAACCGGAGGGCCCGAGGAGTCGGCCCTGGTCGCCTCCCTCCCTGCGGTGCAGAGTCTGGCGGCGCTCGAGGGTAAGGTGCAGTCGGTAAGCGTGAGCGCCCTGACGGTGCCGGAGGACAAGCTCTCGCGCAAGGCCAGGCGCAGCTCCGACGCGCTGGACTCGCTGGAGTTCGACCGCTGGTACTGCACCGCGTACGTGAGCGCCATAACGCACCAGATCGAGGAGGCGATCCCGAACATCGCGGCGCGCCCGATCTGGCAGGTGGCGGCCAGCGAGGGGGCGGTGATCAACAAGATCCAGCTCCTGATGATCGTGGTGACCATCGCCGCCTTCATCGCCTCGGGGCTGGGGATCTCGTCGCTCATGGTCACCACCATCATGGAGCGGGCCAAGGAGATCGGGCTCACCAAGGCGCTCGGTGCGGCGGACCGGGAGGTCTATCTGCTCTTTCTGAGCGAGGCGGCGCTGGTGGGGGTGATCGGCGGGCTGCTCGGGTGCGCCGTGGGCGCCGGGCTGTCCCAGATCATCGGACTCTCCATCTTCGGCTCCCTGGTCTCCTTCAACTGGGTGGTCATCCCGGTCAACGTCGCCATCTCGGTGTTGATCGCACTTGCCGGCTCTCTCATGCCCTCCAGGCTCATCACCAAGCTTTACCCGGCGGAGGTGCTCCATGGCAGACGTTAAGGATTCCAGCATGACACGCGGAAGGATGTTCCTGCTGATACTTTTCAAGTCCCTGAAGGTCCGCAAGAACCGGGTCTCCATCACATTCTTCTCGATCATGATAGGGGCCGCCATCATCACGGCGCTCTCCAGCGTCTACTTCGATATCTCCGCCAAGATGAGCCGCGAGCTGCGGGCCTACGGCGCCAACTTCTTCATCGGCCCCAAGGTCACCTCGGTGAGCCGGACCGCCGAAGCCGGGATCATCAAGGAGTCGGTCGCGATGGTTCCCTCCGACAAACTGATCGGGGCATCCCCCTACATCTACGGCGTGGTGCGGCTCGATCTGGGCAACGCGGTGCTGGCCGGGGTCGATTTCGTCGGCCTGAAGAAGCTCTCCCCCTATTGGCAGGTGGAGGGGAAATGGATCAGCGTCGATTTCGACGAGGATTCCTGCATGATCGGCAAGACCCTTGCCAAGAACATGGAACTCAAGGTGGGCGACAGCGTCAACGTCATCAGGAACGAGAGCGGCTTCCAGAAGAGCCTGACCGTCAAGGGGATCGCGGAGACCGGGCAGGCCGAGGACGAGCAGATCTTCGTGAATCTCGCTCTCGCCGGCCGGATCCTGGGGCAGCAGGGGAAGGTGAACCACGCCATGCTGAGCATAGTCACCGAGGGGACCGACATCGACGCACTGGCGAAGAGCATGGAGGCGAAGTTCCCGGAATTAGACGCCAAGCCGATCCGCAAGGTGTCGCACTCCGACGGCAGGATCCTGGACAAGATCAAGGGGCTGATGGCGATCATCGCCGTGATCATCCTGACCGTGACCACCCTCTGCGTCATGACCACGCTGATCGCCATCGTCTCCGAGCGCACCCGCGAGATCGGGCTCATGAAGGCGATCGGCGCCGACGACCGGGACATCGTGCGGCAGTTTCTCTCCGAGACCCTGACCATAGGGCTCGCCGGCGTCACCGCGGGGATGGTGGTCGGTTTTCTGCTGGCCCAGTTGCTCGGGCAGGCGGTCTTCGGCTCCTTCATATCGTTTCGCATGATCGTGCTCCCGGTGACGCTGATCCCGTCGATAGCCGCCTCGCTTCTGGCAGCGGCGTTGCCGGTGCGGATGGCGGTGCGGGTCGTGCCGGCCCAGGTGCTGAAAGAGGAATGATTTTCATCGATCCCGCTGCAGCGGTCGCGAAGAAAGTCCCCCTTTGAAAAAGGGGGATTTAGGGGGATTTGCAGTTCCGACGCAATTTGCTCCCGGTTGCACCAAAGGCAAATCCCCCCCGACCCCCCTTTTTCAAAGGGGGGAGAAGGGTGTTGAGCTAGATACTGAGTAATGCTAACTGCTTTTTTAAGGGGAAAATGTATGGAAAAGATAGTGCTTGAGACAATCGGCCTGACCAAGAGATACGGCAGCGTCACCCCGCTGGACCACGTCAACATGCAGGTCAGGGAAGGGGAGTGGGTCTCCATCATGGGACCGTCCGGCTCCGGCAAGACCACCATGCTGAATCTCCTTTCGCTGCTCGATACCCCCACCGAGGGGCGCTACATCCTGGACGGGGTCGATACCTCGACGGTTGACGAGCGGGAGCGTGCGGTGGTGCGGCGGGAGAAGATCGGCCTGGTGTTCCAGCAGTTCCACCTGGTACCTTACCTGACGGCGCTTGAGAACGTCATGCTGGCCCAGTACTACCACGGCATGATCGACCGGGGCGACGCCGCGGAAGTGCTGGAACGGGTCGGTCTGTCGCACCGCATCGGCCATCTCCCCTCCCAGCTCTCAGGCGGCGAGCAGCAGAGGGTCTGCATCGCGCGGGCGCTCATCAACCAGCCCGCCATCATCCTGGCCGACGAGCCTACCGGCAACCTGGACGAGGCCAACGAGGAGATCATCCTCGACTTCTTCAAGGAACTCCACGGCGAGGGAAGGACCATCATCCTGGTGACGCATAACCCGGAGCTGGCCGAGTTCTCGGACCGGACCGTGAGATTGCAGCACGGGAAGGTCCAATAGCATGCAGCGAGCCATCAAGAGATTTGCCCGTCTTGCTGCGGCAGCGGTAACGATTCTCCTTTTTGCGGCGCTCCTTGGGGGCTGCGAGAAGGAGCAGAGCTGGAAAACGGGCAAGCAGGCACCCGAAATAAGCGTGCTCGACCTGAACGACAAGACCGTGAAACTCTCCGACTTCAAAGGGCAGGTGGTCGTGCTCAGGTTCTGGGCCACCGGTTGCAAGGCGTGTGTAGCCGGCATGCCGGTACTGGACGAGTACAGCAAACCGTACCGGGACAAAGGGCTTACCGTGCTTGCCATAAACATGGCGAATTCAAAACCTATGGTGGAGGCCTTTGCCAAAGGGCTGAAGCTTTCCTATCCCGTCTTTCAGGACCCGGCCCTGATCGCCGCCGGGAAGTACGGGGTGAGAGCGGTGCCCAGCACCTATATTATCGACAGGAAAGGTATTGCCAGAAGTTTTGCCGTCGGTGAGATCACTAGGGAGAAGTTCGACCAGACAGTGGGCGAATTGCTGTAAGAGCAGGGGAGTGGTCCAAAATCGTTCCCGATCAGCGTCAATCTTCAGTAGGAGGCTAGATATCGCTCCCCCCTTTGAAAAAGGGGGGTCGGGNNGGAAGGAAAGAGTATCTGGCTTGCCGTCATGGGAGCGATGGCTCTCTGTCTCTATGGAGTGATACCGACGCTGCAGCCTGCAGGTGCGCCGTTTGGGAGGGTGTACGCCGCCTACGGCGGAATTTTTATCGTACTCTCCATAATATGGGGCAGGTATGTCGATAAAGTTGTTCCGGATAAAATCGATATGATCGGCGCCACAGTCTGCCTGACAGGCGTTCTGATTATCATGTACTGGCCGAGAGGTTGATCGCCGCAGAGATTCCATGCCTTGTGGGTGAGGTCAAGCAGAAGCTTTCGATGAGACAGTGACAGCTGCTTTAAAGAGCCCTTAAGTTGTTCCTGACCGGTCTGTCACTATTTTAGTTGACACAAGCGCGTTTTTATCCTATTAACGATAATCATTTTCACTTTCACGATCCGGCAGTAATCTTCCATAAATTGACATCTTAGAGAATGTTCACGGCAGGGTGTCGGCACACAGTCCGGCATCTGAAAGGAGACAGAATGGCGACACACCGGCAGCCGGCTGAAAATGGCCCCACGCAAGGTCCGGAAAAAAGGCGTACCCGGCGCAGCATCACCAGCCTTGAGCTTATGGGCGACGGCAGCGAA
>DNRQ01000051.1 GCA_003499925.1 Geobacter sp. | reverse complement strand
ATTGTTGCTAACACTTTTTTCATTCTCTCTCTCCTTTACATGCAACTATAGATATGAAGCAATGAATCTCGTTGAAGCACGAATCGGTCCAAAGCTAAGGCTAGCCTCATTTCAAATATGCAATACAATTTCATTAATGCCGTAAGCCATATATATCAATACCTAATTATCTGCATTAAAAGATTCCCAGCCCGCGCAGCGGTGCCGGGCGCCCAAAGGGAAGCCATAAGCGGGGCGGGAGGTTATGGTTATTTAACTGGAATAGCCTGCGATATGACCGGTGAAATACCGGACACGGAGCGAGACGTCCGGGCGGACTGCTAGCCGAACTGGAAGTGGTGAGATTGAGATATCAGGAATATAGCGGTGTTACTCGGTTCATGTCATATAGCGGAGAGGATTTGGAGGCGAGGGCAAAGGCGTGATACCGAGCCGGGAAAGACTTCCTAAATTAAATAGTTTACCGATTAGCGCTGATCTTCAGTNNAGGCGCCACAGAGTGCAGCTTTGCCACTAACTGCAAGTCCCCCTTTTTCAAAGGGGGACTTGCAGCCGCACCCAGCGGCACTGAAGATTAGCTGAATTAAGATTTCCAGATCTCCCCTTCCTTGTTATCTCCGCCTCCGCGTCTCAGCGCCTCTGCGCCTCTGCGTTAACGCCTCAGGGTCTGTTCAGGTTCCCATGCCTAGCGGCCGATCATCTCCGCAAACATAGTGAGCCCGATCTCCATGCTGCGCCCCTGCACCGCGTACTCGGCAGTAACGGGATTGTAAGCGATGAAGTTCTGGCTCACCAGATTGCCGAGTTCATCGTGCAGCGCCTCTTCATCGTAGAAACCCTCGGAAAGAGAGGCGGATACCGCAGCATAGGTGAAACACGGGGAGGTTTGCATGGCGGCGTTGATGGCCGCGAAAAGCGCCTGCCGCTTTTTCGTGTAGGCATAATCCACATGCAGGCTGCGCATCTGGATGACGACCTTGCGCAACGCCTCTTCAAAAGCGGCTTCCGGCACCGCTCCACCTTCGGCGTACATCATGATCTCACCGAGGAACCGGCTGATCTCCCAGCAGCTCCCGCCAAAGGTCTCCCAAACCCTGTCGATCTGCGCCGGGGTGAGCGTGTATTTCTTGATGGCGCTTTCTTTTTCAAGGTTATTGAGCCAGTAGTAGGTGTCGTCCTTGTTCAAGTAATTCACTTCCAGGAAGGTGGAGGTCTTATTCAGTTTGCTGTCGTTGCAGATTCTTTCAATGAAATAGCCATCGCTGGACGCTATGATGACATGGCACAGATGCGATTCCTTCGACATGGCGACGAAGAAGTTGAAGAGCTCCTTCAGAAGCTCCCGCTGCCCGTTCAGATAGATCCCCTCCAAGGCCTGCAGTTCGTCGATGACGATGACGGGGCGCCTCCCCTTCGCTTCCAGCTTCAGAAGCTCTTTTTTCATGATGACAAACGGATCCAACTCCTGAGCTTCCAAGCCCTTGAGAGCCTCCACTGTCAGTTTGAACACCTTCAGGTCGTACTCGCGTTTCTCTTTCAAATCACCTTTCGCCTTCGAATAGTCGATCTCGAAGAAAGCGCGAATGAAGTCCTTGTATTGTTCCAGAAAAATCTCTCTCAGATTGAAGTGCTTTATATCGTATGCTGCGTTGGAAAGATTTTCCTCGATGAACCTGTAAAGCAGGGTGGTCTTGCCGCTGCTTTTCGGGCCGTAGATGAAGAGGATATTTTCGGGGCGCTCGTCGATCCAGTTCTTGAGAAAAACCATTTCCTGCGAGCGGTTGATGAAGGCTGGTTCCTTGCTGTATTTCATATCGGGATAGGTCTCCGGGATCTTTTTTTAGCTCAAACTATGGCACATACGGTAGGCGATGGCAACCGAAGACGCTGATCTTCAGTATCAATGGTTGGCGCAGAAAGTCCCCCTTTGCAAAGGGGGATTTAGGGGGATTTTAGCTCTGTTGCAAGGTGCGCGCTGTGGCAACCCGGGCTAAATCCCCCCCGACCCCCCTTTTCAAAGGGGGGAGGTTTTGTGGCTCCCGCTCCTTTGGATCGCCAGGCACCTCTCCAGGGATACCCGGGCGTTTCCCGACCTTTCGGAGTTAGGGGCCAGGGTCAAGGTAATGGAGAGATGGCGTATCGCCCCCTGGAGGTCGCCGTTCATCATCGAGATGAGGCCAATCTTGTAGTGGGCCGGCTCGTAAGCCGGATCGACCCGGACTGCCGCCTGATAATGGGGCAGCGCCTCCTGATACCTCCCCTGCTGAAACAGCGCGTTGCCCAGGAGAAAATGGGCGAAGTAGTTGGGGCCGGTAACGGCAATGCTGTGCTCCAAGAGGCTCTTGCTGTCCCGCCAGTGCCCCAGTTGCTGCCAGCTCAGGGCGGAAAATGCCAGCAAAGCTGCGCCCGCCGCTGCCGCGAGGAGCGCGGGGCGGCGTGCCGGCGCGGGAAGCAGTGCCGGGATGCCCCAGACCACCGCAATGCAGAGACCGATCAGCGGTATGTACATGTAACGGTCCGCCATCGACTGGCGTCCCACCTGAATCAGTCCGATCACCGGCACCAGCGTGATCAGGAACCAGAGCCACCCCACCGCAAGGTAGGGGTGGCGGCGCCACTTGAGCGCCGCGGCCAGTGAAAGCCCGCCCAGCAGAAGGAGAGAGCCTGCGGCGGGTAGAATGGAGTGGACGCCGGGAAAGGGATAGTGGACCGCCAGGTCGTGGGGCCAGAAGGCGTTGGCCAGGTAGTCCCGGTACGCCAAAAGCGCGTTGTACAGCCTAAGCCGCAGGGGGAATGCCGACAGGTCCGGCACATAGCCACCCTGGTGCTGCGCATAGATGGCAACGGCGCAGAAGATCGCGGTCAGCACGAAAAAGGGGAGCTTCTCCAGCAGCAGCCCCGGCAGATCCTTGCCGCAGGCGGGAGCGGGAGACGCCTCCCCTGGCGGCGCCCCGTCCGGTACCCCGGTTGCGCCCTGCCAGCGCCCGAGCGGCCAGAAGTCGAGGCAGAGCAGGACCAGCGGCAGCGTCACGAGCATCGGCTTTGCCATCAGCCCCAGCGCGAAACAGGCCAGGGTCGCCAGGTAACGCAGAGCCCCCGGCCGTTTCAGATAGCTTGCGTACAGCAGGAGGGTGAGCATCCAGAACAGCGTGCTCAGCACGTCCTTGCGTTCGGCCACCCAGGCAACCGACTCCACGTGCAAAGGATGCAGCGCGAAAAGGGCCGCCACCATGGCGCTCCTCCAGAGGGCGCCGCTCATGCCGCGCAGGACCAGAAAAAGCAGCGCGGCGTTCAGGGCGTGCAGCGAGACGTTGACCAGATGGTGCCCGGCGGGATTCAGGCCGAAGATCTCGATGTCCAGCATGTGCGAGATCCAGGTGACCGGATGCCAGTTGCCGCTGGTTTCCGTCGAGGCCGGCGAGAAGGCCCACGTGATCCCCTCCCAGCTGATCCCCCCCTGGATGGCGGCGTTCTTGGTGACGTAGAGCTGGTCGTCGAGGATGATGAAATCGTGGCCGGCGCACTGCCAGTAGACGGCAAGGGTGGCGACCACGAGGGCCGCAACGACGGTGATCTTGAGACGCATGGGGAACTCCGGGGACGATTCAAAAAGCTTCAACGGTAGAGTAAGGAGCAGGTTTC
>DNRQ01000089.1 GCA_003499925.1 Geobacter sp. | reverse complement strand
ACACTTTCAGGTCGCCGGTGACAGCAATCGGCGCAGCCACGATCCTGAGCAAAACCATGAGGCTCACAATACCGGCATCACACCGCTTACCAAGAAGTTGGCGAAGAGTACGGAAGCCGGTGTAAGTGGTCGTAAGGCGATCAAGTTTGCGTAAGTGATCGAAGCAGCTGTATCTAAGCCGGATTGAGCCGAGAAAGTCTGATTGTTGACGGGTGAAAGCCCATGGATTCCCAACAAATCGCCTGGACCGGTCAAGCCGGTCAGGCGAGCGTTGTACAAGAAGAAGGGAAAAGGAATACAATAACGAGAAAGGATACGGAATTTGGCGTTACTCAGTGACCGTGCGTCGCACACTCAGATAATAGTTCAACTACCCAGGCATTGATACTTTTGCCATGAGCGGCAGCTTGAGTAGCAAGTCGCTGATGAAGGGCAGGAGGAACTCGCAAATTGAACTTTCCGGAGAAATGTTTGCGCGGCTCAACTCCCTCTTCGGCGCACATTTCGACAAAAGCCTTGAGAGAGATTTCTCCCTCTTTCCGAAGATCATCAACGGTACGTGCGTAAAAGTCTGCGCCACCATTGATTCCGACAAACTCTCCCCGGAACATATTGATTTCCGAATCATATGAAATGACTGCGTCATATCCGTTGATGTTCATGTTATTCATGGGTTGACTCCATTTTCTTCAAGCCACTTGCGGATGGAGGTGACAGCTCCCTTATCAGTGTCTGGCGAAGGATGCGGTCGGTGAAATACTCGCCGGTCGCCAAAGAGGCGAACCCCGATGCGGGACCCTTCGCGTTCAGTGATCTCAGCCCCAAGCTCTCTAAAGAGAGCCAAAATATCCGACCACTGAATGTTTCCAGGGACGGGATGAGCAAATAGGGCTTGCAATGTTTTGAGATTCTTTCGTCTCACAGCTTTTCAGTACCACAATATGGTACCACGGTCAAGAGTTGAAAATGCCAAAATAGAAGTACAACCAGGTGGCGGCAGACGGTCTTCGCTGTCGCTCCGCCGCTGCGCACTATAGCCTGCTCGAGGGGAAATGCCTTGGTCGAACTTGCGCAGGATGTCGCGGGTCCCTCGTTCGAGTTTTCCCAACTTTTTATGGCGGCTTTCAAATTTCTCACTTTTTTTCCGGGTAGCTTTTACGCCGCCTTGTGGAGTGCTTTAACTGCCATATCCGGCGCGCGGTCAAAGATCGTCAGAAGTGCCGCCGCCGCGCCGGTGGGAGCCCGCCGGTGCTGTTCCCAGTTCTGCAAGGTCTTGACCTTTACGCCGATCATCTGCGCAAACTCGGATTGCGAAAGCCCGGTTTTCTCCCGGACTGCCTTCGCATCCGGTGGTTCGACCGTGAAGATACGGGAAGGCTCCATGTCTCCCTTGGCGATGGAAATTGCCTCTTTCATGCTCTGTGTCAGTTGCTCAAATAGTTCTTTATCCATGTCGCTCCAACTCCTTAACCAGCATCTTGAAGAGCGCAGCCTGTTCCGGGTCAAGATTGGTCTGCTTCGACTTCGCGTATGCAGCCAGCATGAAGGTCCGGTCTTTCGATTTTTGCCAGTAGTAGATCAACCTTGCCCCGCCGCGCTTCCCTTTCCCCTGAATGGCAAATCGAATTTTGCGGACCCCGCCCCTCCGCCCGGTATGATGTCGCCGGCTTCCGGGTTCTGAGTGAGTTCGTTCTGCAATAAGCGGTATTCATCGTCTGTAAGCAGGTCGTTGATTGTTTTGGTGAATGTCGGGGTCTCGATGAATACCATGGTCCTCAATTATCCGCCATTGGCGGATTAAGTCAAGCGAATCTGTTAATTTCTTTCCCGCGCCGCCGTGAAGGAGATCACCCTGCCTGCCGCTTTGCCGCTGACGATGCTCTGCAGCTTTCGTCCCCAACTCTCCAGCGCTGACCGCTTCTCCTTGTCGTAGCGGTACTGGTTGTAGACTCTGATGATTCCCTGTTTGGCGTGGTTCAGGATGGCGTCGATGACCTCGTCCATCTCGCCGGATTCTCAAGGCCAGAGGGTCAGGTCTTGTATCTTGATCTTTTTTCAGCGGCTCGGTTAAAACATCAAGAAGCAGTACCTGACCCCCGGGCTCAGGTACTGCGACCAATCAGAGGAGGGTATCCATACCGGTGAGGATATGAAAATTTCTGATCGGAAGTTGAATCTCCTTAAGGCTGGTTGTGAAGGACTGCTGGAGCCGGTAGAAATTCGCCGTATTCGGAAGAAACTCCATCTTTCACAGGAACAAGCAGGTTCCTTGAACGGCGGCGGCCCGCGGGCTTTCCAAAAATACGAAAGCGGCGACTTGCTGCCCAGTCGGGCGATAAGCACTGCTCTGTTATTACTCGACCATGACCCAGCAGCATTGTCGGTGCTTGAAGCACACAGAAAAGCTGCCTAATGCTTTTGGGTTATCTGAACGGATCACTCAAGCTTGGTCCGCCTCCAACGCAATGGGTAAGGTCATCTCCATTCTGACTTCTTCTCAACTTCAGGCTTTTCTCTCATATATATATCGTTGAATGTACACCCTTCATTCCTCCCCCCCCTCATATCATATTTATTACATGTTCCCCTAACTTCGATCGCTGCCTTGTCGTAAATGTCATCTCGGCCCATAGTATAGGGTGACGCTGTAATTCTGATGTCACAGTCATCTTCATAGTAAATGGCCTTAAATCGAGTCCCTTCATCTTCTTCAACAAAACTGTAGGCAATTTCTTTTTTAATTCTACACTGAGTAACATTATCTTTTTGGGTATCATAATCGAATGATCTTGTTTCGATCTCAAAGCTCATTTTGCCGTTAGCTAGTTTTGATAATTGTAGAAAGTTATTGTCATCGACATACTTCCCCCATATTGAATTAACAAGTTTTTGATATTTTGCATTTTTTGAAGATGTTTCTTCCTGCCTTCTCATATCATCTGCCTGTGATTCGATATTTTTATATGTAGGCAGATTCGCATATATTTGTAGAAAAAAATCGTAAATTTTATAGGAATTATGCTCAATACCATTTACGACAATTCTCTCCAGAATAACCTTATTCGGTTCTTTTTCGTCACCATTTACTTTGACAAATGAGAATGAAGCATCATCTTTTTGCCTTTTTACTTTATCGTTTGTGACTACTTTATATATCCATTGATTTGAATCACCTTTTCTCCAGACACCTTTTTTGAGGCCTACTTCGACAAATTCCTCTAGGGTAACATATCCACCTACGTGCACACCATTTTCAGGCGTTATTGCATATACTTTCGCATTTAAAAACTCATTGCCAGGTATGGCTGCCAATGCCAATGATGATGTCGAATATTTGGCAATACAATTCTTGTCACATTTATCCGTTATTAATTGTCCAGTAGAAGCATTGATGACATAGCTAAGGGGGGACGGCTCATTTGTCGCCCCCATGTCCACATAACTTTCCAGAATTAATTTCTTATCGTTCTTACTCCCTAGGCAAACCATTTTTACAAACCAATCGCCTAATTCATAATTTCCTTTTATCCTATCTTCTGTAGCGCCTGAGGTAAAACTATAACTAGTTTTAGGATTACCAAGCTTAATACCTTTATATATTGCAAAACCTGGCTCACGGAAGGTTGGCTCTATTCCGTCTAAGTCAATTGAAAATATTCCGCAATTCCCATGAACTGAGAAACTGTTATCGTCTGTTTGTTTGAAAATCTTGAAGCCATCTATTTTTACCGACGTTTTTACTCCATCTGGTGAAAGCACCGGTTCCGATGCCCCATAAGAAGTCCCGTAAACGCCAAACGCCGCTACAATAAGTACTACTTTCAACAACTTCATCCTGTCCCCCTTGATCCTTCTCTTCTCTTTTAAAGTATTAGTATCAATGTTGTTGTCTCTCTATTGTTACAACGATGTAATTGATCGGTTAGATGAAGGCATCTACGGGTATATGCAAGCATCTATCTGTATATGAAAGCATCTACGCGTAGATGCCAATTACGTATCTACAGATAGTTCATTTTCGGAACTATCTACCAAACAAAGGTACTGGTCAAAAATGGGACCTTCCCCCTTTAACAAAGGGGGATCGAGGGGGATTTAGTCAGCTCAGGTGGGCAAAATCCCCCCTTGCCCCCCTTTGCAAAGGGGGGTAAAGGCACACAGCCTTTGTTTTGGATATAGTTCCGAAAAAAGATTGGTTTTAATAAGTGAAAAACAGAACGGAAGATGGAAATTACGAGGGCACGTCGTAAGAGGAAAAGCTACGAAGTCGGCTGGCATCCCACCGCTCACCAAGCAGCAGGCAGAGAGGATTTTCGTTCTGCAGGAGCCGCTCCCTGTGCATCCTGCTCAGGGACGACGAGCGCAGCACCTTTCCCCTCTGCACCCGCTGCAGCACCTCAAGCGAGGCTGCCAGTTTTTCTCCCGGTGTCGCCATGCCCGCCGTGGATAATGCCCTGACCGCTGCTTGCCGCTTTGTTGCCTCTGTGTTCACTGCCTACGGCTAACCGCACTTATTCGCCGAAGAGGACATAAAGGAACTTCTGGTCGGATAAGTCACCGGTGTCGAATTTGCTTTTTCGGTTCTATCCGGAAATTTTTATACACTTTGAAAAGGCAATAACAAGTAGAATAACTGTACTTTCCGGCCCCATGACTCTTGCCTGAAAATTTAATGCTTGCTTTATTTTCGCGTCGGTGTAGGGTTGTCAGCATTCTAAAAGTTAATAACTGATACACGACAATACTAAACTATCCGTGAGGATAGGACGGAAAGCCTAAGGGTCTCAACGAGACAGCCGGGTCGCCGAAATATCGCCAAAACGATACCAGGCTCCCCGGCTTTTTTGTGTTCTAAATATGATAGAGGAGGTGACCCCTAATGACCCGTTGTGCGCCGCCGAGGCGCTAACATTTATACCGACCGGCTTCAGGTGCTGGAACCCGGTATAAATCAGGTAGCGGTACAGGAAAATACTAAACCATCCGCGAGGGTGGGACGGAAAGCTCATTGGGTCTCCACGAGACAGCCGGGTTGCCGAAGCAGATGAGTCTTCGGTCGATCCGGCTTTTTTGCGCCCATTTCCTATGAGACCGTTGACAAAAGGAGAACCAAAGGAAGAGACCATTACGGAAAAAGATTGCCGGAACTTCAGGTGAATGGCTCTGAAGGGGATGTCGGCAAAAAGCGGAGCAAATTGTACTGTTTTGCCAAGGAGATTTGTATGGAGGCTTGTATGGAAATATTCCAGAAACGGAAAGTGTATCTTCTGCTTTTATTGATTCTCACTGTTTTTATTGTCCTGCCAGGGCGCGGCGTATGCGCTGCCGGTGACAAAGCCGACGGCGTCACCGTGAGTTCCACACTCCCTGCCAATGCTGCCGTAGCTGTGCCGGTCGGCAACAAACTCTCAGTAACGTTCAGTGAGGCGATGGCCCCCGCAACCCTTAACCGGGCCACGTTCACCCTGAAGCAAGGGGCCGCTGTCATTTCAGGCACGGTGAGCTACTCCGGCGTAACCGCGGTCTTCGCCCCGGCCAACAGCCTGCTGTCCGGCGCTGTCTATAGCGCCACGATCACCACCGGGGCCAGAAACCTAGCCGGAAACGCACTGGCAGATAACTACGTCTGGAGCTTTACCACTGGCTCGGCCCCGGACACAATGAAGCCGGCCGTGACTGGCACAACCCCCGCTAATGCTGCCGCGACTGTGCCGATCGGCAGCAAACTCAGCGCAACCTTCAGTGAGGCAATGGATCCCGCAACCATCACTGCAACGACATTCACCTTAAAGCAAGGGGCCACGCCTGTTCCGGGTGAGGCGAGCTACTCTGGCGTAACTGCGCTCTTTACTCCGTCAGGCGATTTACTATCCAACGCAGTCTATACAGCCACGATATCCACCGAGGCCAAGGATCTGGCCGGCAATGCAGCGGCAAGCAACTATGTATGGAGTTTCACCACAGGCATGCTTCAGGACACCACAGCACCCACGGTGGCTGCGGTAAACCCTTATCCCAATGCGACAGCGGTCTGTCTCGACAAGACCATCGCCGCGACTTTCAGTGAGGCGATGGACCCCTTGACGGTCAGCACGGCCACATTTACCCTGCACCAAGGGATCTTGCAGCAAGGGGCGGTGGCTGTTGCAGGCACCGTGAATTACTACGGCCTGACCGCGGTCTTTGCGCCGGCAGGCGATCTTGCAGCAAACACCACCTACACCGCCACGATTAGCGCTGCCGCAAAGGATCTCGCCGGCAATGCGACGGAGAAACGTGTCTGGAGCTTTACCACGGGTACGGCGGCCTGTCTCGCGCCGGTAAACCTGGGAACAGCGGGGAATTTCGTGATCCTGGCAAAAACAGGTGTCTCAACGACCGGAACCACTGCCATTGTGGGAGATGTCGGAGCTAGTCCTGTGGCAGCGACCTACCTGACGGGATTCTCACTGATCGCGGATTCAACCAATACCTTTGCAACGTCGTCGTACGTGATCGGGAAACTGTACGCCGCCGACTACGCAACTCCCACTCCTGCCGTTATGACTACGGCTATAAGCGACATGGAAACCGCCTTCACTGACGCCGCCGGAAGAACCACGCCTGATTTTACCGAACTGGGCGCAGGCGATATCAGCGGACAGACCCTGGTTCCCGGCCTCTACAAGTGGGGCACCGGAGTTCTGATAACCAGTGCCGGAGTTACTCTATCGGGCGGTCCGGATGACGTCTTCATCTTCCAGATAGCAGGAAATCTCACGGTGAACAACAGCGCCATGGTCACCCTGATCGGCGGCGCACAGGCCAAGAACGTGTTCTGGCAGGTCTCTGGCCAGGCAACGCTTGGAACGGCAGCCGACTTCAAGGGTATTATATTGAGCCAGACCTTGATTTCACTGAATACCGGCGCTGCGATGAACGGCAGGGCGTTGGCACAGACCGCGGTAACCCTGAACGCAACTGCCATTACTGCCCCGTAAGGCAAACGCTATTAAAGTTGAGAGCAGGTTGAAAAACAAGAGGCAGGCTGGTTTCATAACCAGCCTGCCTCTTTTGTGGACCCGTCAGCCCGAACCATGCGGCCAGAGAGCCAATTGAAATTAAAAACTACCTATTATATTCTATGGGTGAACAGGGGGAGCAACCGCAGCTAGATTACGCGCTTGCACTGATTCGGATGAAGAAGGCCCGTTGCGCGGGAACCCCACCTGCTCGACACACAGGTAAAGATTCGGTGTAAGAGTCTGAAGAGACGGGGAGGCTATCATGAGAAGCAGAGCTAGCGTGGCAGGGCACCCGCTTCATTCAATGCTGGTGCCCTTACCGATCGGATTGTGGATATTTTCCCTGGTATGTGACGTGGTGTACTTTGCTAATGGTGCCGCCATCTGGAGCACCCTCGCTCTATATACCATGGCAGGAGGTGTTATCGGCGCTTTGTTGGCTGCATTACCGGGTCTCTTTGATTTGTATAACCTGCCGCACTCGCGAGCCAAGAAAATCGGGTTATGGCACATGTCGATCAACCTGAGCCTGGTAACTTTGTACGTGCTCAACTTTTTGTGGCGTACTAATGCAGAGGCAGCGGCAATCGGGCCGGTGGCGTTGTCTATTGTAGCGGTGCTATTGCTGGCCGTCTCAGGGTGGCTAGGTGGAGAGATGGTCTACGTTCATGGGGTCGGGGTGGAACCGGTCGACGAGTCAAAACTTGCCAAGGCTCAGAGAGATGATCGGGAGGATGAACGAGGACTACACCTGCACCATCGTCATTAGTTCTACCTTGTTACATTGCAGCACGACGCTTTCAGCCTCACCCCATCCCCTCCCGACCTCCCCTTCAGCCGTAGCCTTGGCGAAGGCTGAAGGGGGAGGAGCCCTTAGTTTCCCTCCCCTTCAAGGGGAGGGTTAGGGTGGGGATGGGGATATGATGGGGATATGATGGTAATCTGACAAAGTAGAATTAGTCTGTTGGAGGAAATGCCGTGGACATATCGCTTGAAGTATCCACGCGGGCGCAGTCGCGAAGCGAAGAGATCGCGAACAGCATTAGCCACGCCATAGGTCTGGTCGCAGCGCTCGTGTCAATCCCGTTCCTTATCACGCAGGCGGTCAGGCAGGGGGAACCCGGGTTCATCTTCGGGGCGAGCCTCTTCGCCGCCTCGATGGTGTTTCTTTACCTTGCATCTACCCTCTATCACGCCTTTCCGACAGGCAAGGCCAAACGCCGGCTTCAGATCATCGAGCACTCCGCGATCTTTCTCCTCATCGCCGGTACCTACACGCCTTTCACGCTTGGCGTGCTTCGCGGCGCGTTGGGGTGGACCATCTTCGGGCTCGTCTGGGGGCTTGCCGTGGTCGGGGTAGTGCTGAAAGCATTAAACAGGCTGCTCCACCCCATCATCTCCACCGGCCTCTATCTCCTCATGGGGTGGCTCATTCTGCTTGCAGTCAATCCGTTAGTGTCCCGCATACCGGTATCAGGACTGCTCTGGCTGGGCGCAGGAGGCGTGGCCTACACGGCAGGCGTAGCTTTTTTCGCGGCCGAATCACGCCTCAAATACGGGCACTTCATCTGGCACTTGTTCGTAATGGCGGGTACGACCTGCCATTACTTCGCGGTGCTCTGGTATGCGGCCTGACACGGCCCTTGCAGGCGCGCCTTAGCCGATGCCCGTTTCGGGGTCCAATCAACCGCAAACTGCCACCCCAGCGGATGGAGGGAAGAAAGCCGCAAGCTTAGGTGCCTGCGGCTTCCATCATCCCTTGCCGTACCTGTCGGCCGACTCATTCAAAGGGCCGTTTTCCAATCCCTCAAAAGCAAACGGATTAAATACTTGATTCCGCCATAACAGGTTCCGGTCCACCTCGCTCAAAGCCGCCTCACCGCAAACTTGCAGGACCCGGATGGAACCGGGTGTTGATAAGTTGATATCTCCGCAGCGGCATCTTTCGCCGCAGAGAGAGTCAGGAAGTTGATGGAAGCCGGAAAAGGGTGAAGGAATGGGGGACCCAGATGGGACCGTGGACCCAGATGGGAGCCGGGTGTCTATGCAAGCAGATCCGGGGTGTCTATGCAAGCAGATCCGGAGATATCCACTTATCAACACCCGGTTCCAAGCAGCCTCAAGCAGCCTCGTTGTGTCAAAGAAGACTTTTGCCTATGTGGACCACCAGATGTTTTTGGCGCTGATCGCCTGGATCAATCGTCGGCACCCCGAGAAATCGGCACAATGGAAACGGCAGCGATACTTCCGCCGTGAGGGCTTGCGCCAGTGGGTGTTCTTTGCAGCGATCCGGGATGCGCAGGGGTCGGCCACTCACCTCGATCTGTTTTCGGTGGCGAGCGTACCGATAACACGGCACATCAAGATTCAAGCCCATGCGACTCCATATAACCCCGCCTTCACAGAGTATTTCATCCGACGTGCCGAAGCACGCCGAGTGAGCAAACTGAGCTGGCAAGGTATGACCGCATGTGCTTGACGTATCTATCCAACGGCGAAAACTGTCGAGTTACCGGGTCCCAATGGCCTTGGTTAGGCTTGAGCTGTGTGCGGGGAAACTCGCATGCACAGTTCTCAGAGGGCTGGGGACGGGTAACCGTCCCTGGCTACTCGGCCCAACGTCCCCCCAGACGCTTCCAGACGCTTCCTTGGGATTGAAGAGGCAAGGAATGAGCGGAAGGGCTGGGGCGGATGTTCGACGGGAATTGATAGCCGACAAGGCTAGGGGTCATTTCAGGACCGTTGCCGGCCGTGGGTGCGATAGCATTAGCATCTACTCTACCCCTAGCCTCCCCCAAACCATAGGAGGGACAAAATGGTCAGAAGAGCGATAACGGTGATGGTGCTGGCGGCGGTGGTTTCCGTCTTCGGCTTGGTTCCGTCGTTTGCCGAGGAAACTCCAGGTGACAATCGTCCAAGAGGATATTTCGGTATTGGCGCCGGTATGGGTATCAGATACGGATTCGGTGGCATCGGCATAGAGGTAAGCCCTGCTCAGTATGTTTCTGTCACCGCGGGTGCCGGATTCCTTGGGGTCGCCGGCTATTCTGTGGGGTTACAGGTTTTTCCGTTAGGTCGCGTCTCAAAAGTCAGGCCTTGGTTGTCGGTTTCCGCTGGTGATGCATTAGCCTCAACCGGTTTTGGCGTCGCCGAAATGTCCTTCATTGCGTATGGGATAGGGGGGGAAGTCGGATTTGGTCCCAAGCACTCCGTCGAGTTCGGCATCGATGTTGCCAACGGTGATTCCGACACATTCGTCTATCCAACCATCGGCTGGAAATACCATTTCTAGAGGGCGACTCAGGAACTCGGCAATTAACGCGCAATTGCACGGGCGTTCTCGTCATAACGGGCGTCCCCTCGCCATACTGAGAGGCAAATGCCAGTAGCCCAAGGGGGCAGCCCTTGAAGGTTGAACTTTATGCTTGATGTCGACCTTTGCCGCCGCACCGTCCAGTGGGCGCGGTCACAAAAGTAGTCATAGACACAACCTCTGCATCTCAGCCTGCCTCAAACGCCACAGCGATTATCTCAGGTGATCCGCGCCTGCTGGCTGTCGGCTCCTATCACAGTATTTCCATTCTGACACCTGCCCCAATTTCTGGACGGCAAAGGCTGAACTTGTCGGTTCATCTTCAACATTCGCACCCGTTTTGCCGGGATCCGCTTGTGCCTTTGTGCGGGCGATTGTACGCATGGACAGAGGGGAGCCGGACTAATATAGCCGGAGAGTCGAGTATTTGAGTAAAAACTAATTGATTGCTGTAAATGCTGCGTGATATAGTCGCGTCCCTCAGGAGGAACACGTTCGTAGCCGCGACAGCAAGCATGACGATTGCCAGGTTGAAACTCAAACCGGGGCAGAAAGGAACTAAGGCAATGTAGTCTTGCATTATTTGCTCTGACGCTTAGGGTTGTCGGCCGGTTTCTCCCATCCAAGTTCGCGCCAAAGTGCATTGTTCGTCAGAAAGGATGGGTTCTCCTGCTCCAGACGAGCGACGGCAATAAGTTTGTCTTCCATTTCATCAAGAAATGAGGTGATGGCCCGCTTAACGAAGTATGACTTGGTGCGATGAGTCTCTTTTGCGAGACGCTCAAGACGCGATTCTGTTTTTTCGTCCAGTCTTATGGCAAGCATGGGATGCTCCCTCAAAAGGTTATACAATGTAATACACTTTAACGAGGCAGCCTACGCAACGTGAAAGGTGAAATTTGGAGGGTCAGCCGGAGGACCCACGAGAGAAGGAAAGGGATCTTGGGGCCGAGCCTGTTAGAGCTTGCTGAGTGTCGAGGAAACCTGGGGTCTTGTTTCTTGCTCATAAAAGCAGTAAGGATGGGACAGCCGAAAGATTAGCAAGAATAGAGACCTGACCCCCAGGCCCATGCTTACCCTTTTTCACATGTTTTTTCATAGGCAACCCTCGGGAGCCATAGTTACGCATGTCCGCAGGGGCGTCCCCCTAATTGCACCCATGTGGTGGGATGGGAAATATACCGTTGGGTTCTCGCCAGGGATCTGAGGGGATATAACGCTGGTCAGTTCGTTGAGTTACTGAGGACCATTCGCTGGAAATTATTAAGAGGCGCCTGGTTGAACTGAGGAACCGAACGAAGTGACCAGCGTCCTCCTCGCAGCGTCCCCCTCGCCTCCCCTCGCCTCCGCGTCCCCCTCGCCTCCGCAGGCAAGTACCGGACAGCAGTGGTCTGAGCAACAGCATCGGCTAAAGGAAGAACCATTATGACCTCTTCGAAAAACCTTCGTGAGACCGTAGCCAACAGCGAGAAGTACCAGCGCTTGTTTCAATTCTTTCCCGATGCCGTCTCCCTGACACGGGCGAGCGACGGCATCATGCTCGATGCCAACGGGGCGTTCGAACAGCTGACCGGGTACCGGCGCGAGGAGATCATCGGCCAAAGGACCGCGCATCTGGGGTGCTGGCTCGATCCTGTCACCTGGGAGGAGGTGTCCAAAGCCCTGGAAGCTACCGGCGAGGTGCGCGACCTGGACACGCGTCTCCAGTGCAAGGACGGCAGACTCGCCTCGATCTTGCTGACGCTGCGTCTCCTTGAAATAGAGGGAGAGCCCTGCTATCTAGCCGTGGTCCGGGACATCACCGACTGCAAGCGGACGGAAGAGAAAGCCAGGGAGCGAGAAGATGAGCTGCGGTCCAAGCTGGACACCCTCTTGTCCCCAGACATCGCTATCAGCGGCGAGGATATACGGCGGATCATCGATTTCCAGGCGATCCAGGAGCTGATGAACAGCTTTTACAAGCTGACGAAGATCGGCATGGCGCTCATCGATCTCAAGGGGAATATCCTTGTCGCCACCGGCTGGCAGGACATCTGCACGAAATTCCACCGCATGCACCCGCAGACCCTGGCAAACTGCATCGAGAGCGACATCATCCTGTCCCGCAACGGGGAAGGGGATCGCAGGATTTACAAGTGCAAGAACAACATTTGGGAAATGGCGATTCCGATCACCGTGGGGGGAGAATATATCGCCAGTGTTTTCCTGGGGCAATTCCTGTTTGAGGACGAAGTTCCCGACCGTGAGACGTTCGCGCGGCAGGCCGAGACCTACGGCTTCGACAAGGAGGAATATCTGGCTGCGCTGGAGCGGCTGCCCCGTTGGAGCAGGGAGACGATTCACAACGTCATGGAGTTTTACACCTGCTTTGCCTCCATGATCGCGGAGCTCAGTTACAGGAATATCCGGCTGGCAAGGGTCCTCGGCGAGCGGAAACGGGCTGAAGAGGCGTTGAAAGTCTTGGCGGCTGAAAAATCCATCATCCTGAACAGCACCATTGACCTCGTCCTCTACCACGACAAGAACATGCGGATCTTATGGATGAATCGGGAGGCCTGCGATTCGGCTGGGATGCAGCCGGAGGAGCTGGTGGGACGTCACTGCTGGGAGATATGGCACCAGCGTACCGAGGCCTGCAGCGGTTGTCCGGTGATAGCGGCCTTTGATACGGGTGAGCCTCAAGAAGCGGAGATCGCAAGTCCCGACGGCAGGCAATGGCATATCCGCAGTTTCCCCGTCAGGGATGACGAGGGCCAGGTCATGGGCGTCACGGAATTCTGTCTGGACGTCACCGAGCGCAAGAGAATGGAACGGGCGCTGCGGGAGTCGGAAGTAAATTTCGCCACCGTCTTTCGGGCCACCCCTTCGGTCCTGGTCATAAGCACCCTGGCCGAAGGGAGGTACCTCGAGGTCAACGAGACCTTCGAAAGAGTCATAGGGTACCGCCGAGAGGAGGCCATCGGCCGCACCTCTTTGGAACTCGACATCTGGGAGGATCCCGAGGCGCGTACCAGGTTCATCCGACTGCTGCAGGAGCGAGGAAAGGTGCGCGACCTGGAGGCCAGGTTCCGAAGCAAAACAGGCGAAACTTTCATCGGGCTCCTCTCGGCGGAAATAATCGAGATGAAGGGGGAGGAGCGCCTGCTGATCCTCGTCAACGACATCACCGCGCGCAAGCGGGCGGAAGAGGCGCTTTGGGAGAGCGAGGGGCGTTATCGCACCCTGTTCGAAGGCGCCAACGATGTGATCTTCACCATTCGCGACCGTCTGATCGTCAACTGCAACAACAAGGCCCTTGAGCTGTTCCGCAGTACCCCGGAGGAATTCATCGGCAAGAGGCCGGAGGAGCTTTCTCCCCTTCTGCAGCCTGACGGCAGCGATTCCGCGGCAAAGGCACTGGAAAAAATCGGGCAGGTCACAGCCGGCCTTCCCCAGTTTTTCCAGTGGCGGCACCGTCGCGGCGACGGGAGCCTCTTCGATGCGGAAGTGAGCCTGAACCGGCTGGAGTACCAGGGGAAGACGGAACTGCTGTCAATCCTGCGCGACGTCACCGAACGCCGGCGGGCGGAAGAGCAGAACCGGAGGTTCAACGAGATGCTGGAGCGGCGCGTGGCGGAACGCACGGCCGAACTGGAGGAGATCAACCGCGAGCTGGAATCGTTCTGTTACACCATTTCCCACGACCTGCGCGCCCCGTTGCGGGCAATCGACGGCTTCACGCATATCTTACGCGAAGATCACGAGGCAAACTTCAATGCGGAGGGGCGGCAGTTGTGCCGAAGGATCTCCGGCAGCGCGGTGCGGATGGGGGAGTTGATCGACGACCTGCTGAATTTTTCACAGATAGGACGGGCTGCACTCCAGGCGGATCCCATCGAAATGACCGACCTGGTCCGTGCGGTCTTCGACGAGGTCGTTCCGGAGGAGGCCCGCCGGCGCATCGAGTTCCGCCTGGCGTCGCTACCTCCCGTAATCGGCGATCGTGCCACGCTTCGCCAGGTCTGGGCGAACCTGATCGACAACGCCGTCAAGTATTCCTCCAACAGGCCCCGGCAGGTGATCGAAATCGGAGGGGAGCAGACCGAGACGGAGACGGTCTTTCAAGTGCGGGACAACGGCGCCGGCTTCGACATGGCCTATGCGGACAAGCTGTTCGGCGTCTTCCAGCGGTTGCACGGCGCCGGCGAATTCAGCGGCACCGGGGTGGGCCTGGCCATTGTAGGGAGAATCGTCCAGCGCCACGGGGGGCGGGTCTGGGCCGAGGGGGCTGTCGATCGGGGCGCCACCCTCTATTTTTCGCTCCCCTTACCATTCTCTCGGCGGTGACATGTCAAGGGGCGAAGGGGACGCACAGGGCAGGGGACACCGAGGCATTCAGATCAATGCAGGCCGGCCATGAAATTGTGCGTTTCCCTGGACCAAGTGTAAGGAAACAGAGTGAGAAACGCACAAATCATGGACGTTGGTTTGGCCCGTCCCCCTGGTTTGGCCTGGACCGGTAAAGCTCTCAGCTCACCTCCCCCGCAACATGGCAAACTCCTCACACGTGAAGAAAGGTCACTTCCCGGAAAAGTGACCTTTCTTTGTTGATGGCACGGTAATCCCTCCGACAGCGGCTAGTGCTGAGGGAGCTTCTCTTTTCAGCACAGCCTTGAACCGGCGCACGAAATCAGCCCTACCGGATGATCATCAAAATCCCACCCCCCAACGTGCCTCCCATCTCAAAAGAACCCTTGCCAGATCAGATCTTCAGCCCGATCAGCGGCCAGATGAAGAGCACCGATGCCATGAACAGCAGCCAGGAGATGGCCATGACCACGGCGCCGGAGACGATGATGTCACGGCTCTTCAGGTATCCGGAGGCGTAGGCAATGGCTGTGGCCGGGGTTCCCATCGGCAGGCAGTAGGCGAGTCCCGCGGGGAGCGCGATGGAGAGGGTCATCACCTTGGGGTCGATCCCCGTGGTCTTACAGAGCCCCATCCCGACCGGCATGAGAATGGCGACCACCGCCGCGTGACTGATGCACTCGGTGAGAACGATGGCGACCAGGGAGATAACGGCGATCACCGCCAGCGGGGAGTCGTAAAAACCACCCATACCTTTTTGCACGATCCAGACGGCGGCCCCGGTCTTCTCCAGCGCCGAGGCCAGGGCGATGGTGCCGCCGTACATCAGGATTATCCCCCAGTTGACGTACTCCTCGATCACCTGCCAGGAAACGACCTTGAAGGTGAAAAGGGCGGCGGCTCCCAGGAGCGCAATGGCTGCCAGCCCCGTTTTCTCCCCGAGAAGGATCCAGCAGACGATGGTGCCGAGCATGACCAGCGCCGTCACCATCTCGTCGTACCCCATCTTCCCGGTTTCCAGGCGCTTGTGGTTCAGGAACTTCCGCCCCACCTCGACGTCCTGCAGATCGGGGGGGAAGAACTTGAGCAGAATGATGAACGCGATGACCAGCAGAGGCATCACGATCATGCATGCGGCGGTGGACCACTCGATGAAGGTGAAATGGAGCCCCGTTGCCTCCCTCAGGAGCCCGGCGGCCAGCGGCGCCCGCGCCCCCCCGAGGAAGGTGGCAATCCCGCCGATGATGCAGCCCCAGGCCATCGCCATGAAGAGGAGCTTGCCGAAGTTGCTCTTCCCCTTCTCCAGCCGGAGAGCCGTGGCGATCTCCGTGACGACGGGAAACAGCATGGCCGCTACGGCGTGCTCGCTCATTATGAAAGAGAGAAAGGCGGAGAGGAGAAAGACGGTAAGCGCCAGGCTGGTGGGGGTTTTCCCGAATCTTACCAGCATGGCGCGGGCCAGGCGGGCCGATATGCCGGTCCCCGTCATCGCCGCAGCCAAAATGAAGGCGCCGAGGATGAAGAAGACCGCTTCGTTGCCGAACATCGAGTAGGTCTTCTTGGCGTCCATCACCCCGAGAAGCGGCAGCATGACCATGGAGAGGAGCGCCGTCACCGCGATGGGGAGAAGGCCGGAGATCCAGAAAAAGATGGTCACGCCGAACAGGACCAGGGAACGGTAGCCTTCGACGGAAAGCCCATCCGGCGGAGAAAGACGGAGCAGGATCGCCATCACGACCGCAACCCCTGCCATTACCTGGTATCGTGCCGTCCGGTCCAGGAGAATGAGCCACATGGGGCGGTTGTCTATTTTCAGGGGTTTCTCTAAAAGCTGGTCACTATTCATCTGATCTCGTTTTTCGATCCCCTGCCTCCTCGATAAGCACGGTTACAGCCCTGCCGACGTGAACGACTCCTCTACCTCTTTCACCCTGAGAATCCGCCGCAGATCCGAGGTCGCCAGCAGCCGCCGCTCATCGATGCTGTCGATGAAGCCGCGCACCCCGCCTCGTGGAGCACTTTGAACAAACGGGGTGGAGAGATGGATCAGCGGCAGTAGCGGCTTTATCGCCGCCTTTTTCCTGCGCCAGCCGCCGGCAAGGTGGGCGAAGACCTCGGAGAGCTCTTCTGCCGCACGATGGGGGCCGCTTCCGGACAGCGTCAGCAGCGGGACCACCTCCATTGCCAGCAGCGCATCGATTCCCGCCATCGTGGAGCACGAGGGCGCCTCTCCCGCCGTCAGAGTCGAAACCACGGACCAGCGGGGGAACACGGAGCGGGCGCAGTCTATGGCGCGCAGTTGCTCCCTGATCGCCCGCTCCTCGGCGGAGGGTGCGCCGTCGAACCGAGCCAGCGGGATGTCCAGGATATCCACACCGGCGGCATAGGCACGCTCGATCAGGTGGGACGGCGCAGGAAAGTCCAACCTCCCCACCAGATGGGTGTTGAAGTTCTTCTTGATCGTCCTGGCGAGGGTCTCGCCGACATGGAAACTGTCGATGTCGCCGAAGGTGAGGTGAAAAAGGGCTGCGTTGCACTGGTAATGGCTCTCGAACAGGGTTTCCAGAGTTGGCCGCTGCGGGAGGTTGCCGCCGACGAAGAAGACATTTTCTTCCCGCCGCAGTTCATCGGGAGAAGGGGCGGCAATCTCCCGGGCGATAAGCTCCCGCAATTTTTTCTGGTCGATCTTCACTGGTACTCTCCCTTCCCGGTCCCTGCCACCACTATCCTCAAAATACCCTCCGCTGACCGGGCCCGTCCGGTCCGAGACGGCACCGGCGTACCCGAGCGCGGGAGGAGTTTTTGAAAGATACTGAATTAAATTAAAACAGTCAACAAAAATAGGTTTATTACCTATCGCCCTAGTAGGGTACTCGCGCAATCTATCTGAAACCTGATTAGTACCAATCTCCCGCAAACTGCGCAAACACCCCCTCCCCCCCGCCCCACTGCCATNNGCGGGAGATTAGTGCTAATCAGGATCTGAAATGGAGCAGAACCGTAGCTGCGGCTAATCTGGCCGGACACTTCTGCAGTAAACTGCATCGCGCCCGTCATATATGGCGCTTTATTGCCAAGCATGACGGATTCGATGACGGTTTCTCTGTTATGAGGGAACGCTCGAATACCATCTTAACGCGCATAACCGGCCTTTTACACTTCCATAATCCGCTTGTTCTATTCGGCACGATAGTCGCAAGCTTGAGCGCGATAGCGAACGGAGGCAGCAGGGACGCGAAGCATGCTTTCCAGCAGCGGCTCCCCTGTATCGGCGACCACACGGATCCAGGCGTTTGGTCGCCGTTTTTAACTGCGCGCGTCACCCTTCTCACTGGTAGCCCCGCCACAAATAGCCTCCTAAAGATGGAGAATGCACATGTACAGCCCGAGAATATTGCGCATGTCCCTGAAGATGCTGGCTCTGGCCCTGCTGCTGACCGTCGTGACGGGATTCGACGGCGAAAAACCTCCGGCGGGGACGCAGGTCACCCCGAAAGACGTCCCGGGCTTCGAGTTGCAGCAAAAGACACCGAAGTCGCCAGCCCGCCCCGCCGGGGAGCCCGGGAGCGACTCCAACTGGCGGCGCGACAGGAAGCTGGAGCCGAATCCGATCGACTCGGCCGGACCGAACCGGGCAGCGGTCGAAGCAGGCCTGACGCCGGGAAATGTGCTCTCCTGGGAGACCGGAGCGGGCAAAAGCTATTTGATCCCGGCTCTCGAGGTGACCGGGTTCCTGGGACTTTTGCACATCTACGACCGGATCGCCTACTCGAATCAGACCGAGGACGGGACCAAGGTCTACAGTTCGACCTTCTCCAGCATCTGGGAGCACCTGAGCCAGCAGGACTGGGTTTTCGACAAGGACCCCTTCAACGTCAACCAGTTCGGCCATCCCTATCAGGGAGCGACCATGTATGGATTGGCGCGCTCAAGCGGCCTGAACTTCTGGGAGTCCCTGGCCTACAGCAATGCGGGGAGTTTCATGTGGGAAATGGCCGGTGAAACCGGTCGCCCTTCGGTCAATGACCTCATCACGACCGGCAACGCCGGAAGCCTGCTCGGCGAGGCGCTGTTCCGGATGTCGGAACTGGTGCTGCAGGACCCGCGCCCCAGGCCCGGTGCCCTGAAGGAGATCGGCGCCGCCATTATTTCACCGCCTACCGCCTTCAACCGTTACGCCTTCGGCGATCGGCTCAAAACCGTCTTCCCCACCTACGACCCCGCCACCTTCTGGCGCTTCCGACTCGGGGTGAGCATGGACGGCAGCTCGAAGCGCGACGCCATCCTCGACTTCGGCATGTCGTACGGTCTACCCGGGAAGCCGGGCTACACCTACAAGCGCCCCCTGGACTACTTCGACTTCCAGATCAGCGGCCTGGACAACGCGAAGAATCCGGTGGAAAACGTGCTGCTGCGGGGCCTGCTTTACGGGAAACAGTACCAGGCCGGCAACGACTACCGGGGCATCTGGGGGCTTTACGGCAGCTACGACTACATCTCCCCGGCCATCTTCCGGGTCTCCTCAACGGCGCTGTCGCTTGGGACCACCGGCCAGTACTGGGTTGGGCCCGGGATCGCGCTGCAGGGCTCCCTGCTAGGCGGCGTAGGCTTCGGCGCGGCGGGAGTCACCCAGGCAAGCGGCGAAAGGGATTATCATTACGGCACCACACCGCAAGGGCTCCTGGCACTTCGCCTGCTTTTCGGCGACAGAGCCATGCTGGAAGTTGCCGGTCGCGGATACTTTGTCAGCGGCACCGGCTCTGATGACGCGAGAGGTTCGGAGAGGATCGTCCGCGCCAGTTCGAATTTGAACGTCCGCGTCTACGGCCGTCACGGCATCGGCCTCCAGTACGTGAAATCGATCCGTGACGCCAGATACGGCACCGCCCCCAACAGACACCAAAGTGACGGGACTGCGAGTCTCGTTTACACCTTTCTTGGAGACACCCACTTCGGTGCAGTCGAATGGCGCCATCCCGATGACCACTGAAGGCGCGGCACTTACCGCTTTGCCGACCGCCCTACCAAAAGGAGTTTCCCATGCCAAGGTTTCACCGCTACCTAGCCGTCGTCGCCGTAATCCTCGGGCTGCTGAGCACAACCACCGTTGCCAGGGCGCAGGACACCAGCCTGGCCGGAGACATCCTGACCGGAGTAATTCCGGTGTCAGCCTTGGCCATCGCCTATTTCAAGGGGGACACCGAGGGAGAGAAACAGTGGCTGCGCAACGTGATAGCCAACCAGCTGCTGACATCGGTGGCTCGGGTCGGTTTCAACGAAATGAGTTGGGGCGAGCGTCCCACCGGGAACGGGTACGGATTTCCATCGGGGCACGTGGCCTTCGTAGCCTCGGGGGCCTCCTTCCTGCAGGAGCGCTACGGCTGGCAGTACGGGGTCCCCGCCTGGCTCTTGACGGGATACGTAGCCTGGAACCGCGTGGACAACGACCATCATCACTGGCGTGACGTCATCGCCTCGGGCGTCGTGGCCTACGGCGTCGGCAAGCTGTTCGTCACGCCGGAAATGGCGACCCATCTGGCACCGGTGATCGGTCCGGATTTTATCGGGCTGCGCTTTGCACGCTCCTGGTGAAAAACGGGATTTGGCCGACAATCGCAGGCCCAGCCACCGATTCCTGTTATTTCAGGCTTCAAATTTCTTTTTAGGGATTAGAAGAGGATCCTTGTGGGAAATTGCAGTTGAAAAGTCATGCCAGTTCTGCCATTCCTCAGATTTGGTAGCCGGAGTTTGAAAATTCAATTTCTTATAGAGAACAGGCAAATAGATATCGAAAGCAGACTTGATGGAGACACCCCATTCTCTGGCCGAATCTTTAGCTCCTTTTGAACCTAGTAAAAAGAGGAGAAGGAATACGAGGTACAGCCACCATGGCATTTTCATCGTATCGCTCATGTCCAGAATCAGCACCTCTGCCGCCAGAATGATCAACAGGAACAGCACATTAACCCAGAAATCAACCCTGCTCTTTGACTCATTGATTATTTCCATAAATTCCTTGCTTATAACGGCCACCATTCGATCCCAAATATAGATAGATTCAGCCCCATACATGATTTTGGGATATACCTCAAAAGCTCTTATTGTATTTCCAAATCCGGTCCCCTTAATCCATAATGGATTATTTGGATAATGGTCCGCTAAATAAACTTTACGCATTGACAGCTTGTGCTTTAAAGCACGCAGACGATCTTTGTCTGAATAATTGCTTAATTCCAGAGTCAAACTTTCCAGCTTCTTCTTGTGTCTTTTATAATTCCAGACGTGAAAGAACCTGAACACCCCCAGGGGGTTGAAACTCCCGTACCCTTCAAGGGTCCTGATTACCCGCCAGTTGCAAATGGAAAGTAGAACACCAAAAAGCCATGAAACAAGGGAAAAAAGTGATGCATCCGAAAGCGCCTCTTCCTTATTGAATTCCCAATAGTAAAGTTGGTGCAATATCATCGCATTGCAAAAAACAAAAAAACAGGCCGGGATAAAGTATCCGACAACAAAGTTCCGGTCCAGTAACTTTTGTACTGTTTTAATCATTTTACATCCCCTGCCTGTGAAGCCGACTATTCTTCCGGTTTCACCACTTCGCGTGTAGGTTGTGGAAATGGATTTTCCTGCTCTGTTTCCTCGCCTGGGAGTACGGAAAAAAGTGCTGCCCTAAGCCTGGTAATATCGGCACTCATCAACAGTTGTTCGTCTCTTGGCAGTCTGATTTCCAAACGGTCTTTTGTGATTCTTGCTCTAAATCCCTCTGGGGATGATATATAAACTCTTTTACTTACAGCCTTGTTCACTGAACCTGTAAGCAGGTAGTTTCCGGTAGCCATATTTTCATCTATTTTCAGTTTTTGTATGAGGAGTCCAGGTTTTATAGCGTGCGGTGACAGGTTCTCCAGTATCCTGAGTATGGCCCCTTTTACCATATCCTGTTTCAAATCCATGAAGCACCTCCATTGCAGGCGATTAGCTGAAATTTTGTTCTCTTTTCCGGATGGATGTAGTCGAGGCCCAGCTGCGACCGTTCGGGTAGGCAAAAGGCGCCCCATCGGCGAGATCTCCCCGCCACAACATTACCGACGGCTAATTGGCCGTTCTACATTTTGCCATGCTGCTGAAAGAGCGCAAGGAGGGAGGAACCATTTCCAAACGTTATTAATTTGCGTTTCGGCTCAGCGCGGCTTGGAGTTTCGAGCCGTTTGTGATAAACCAACGCAAACGGAGGTAAGTATACGCCAAAGAGGGGCTGGTACGTAGTGCCGGCAACATGGCAGCTATCAAAGTAGCCGAGCTCGACCTTTGCGCCAAAAGAGAATCCTGATTAGCGTCAATCTTCCNNCCCCTCCTGACCTCCCCCTTGAAGGGGGAGGGAGCTGAACAGCGGAAGATCAAAAGAGAATACCCGCCGGTGAGCGCCCACACCCTTAGATGAATGGAGATCGTGAGACATGGCAAGAATTATACTTCTTCTTTTTGTTGTTGTACTTCTCTCTTTTGATCTGTCGTATGCAGAAGAATCAAGCCCTGACTACGAAAAGGTTTCCGCGATACTGTTTCCGGATACGGCAAACTGGTATCCTCTCAAGAAGATGAAACCCGCCGAAAAGAGGTTTCTCCGGAAACTGTTTCCCGAGTTGCGCAGGGCGTATTCGGTAAGCAGGATGGGTAAGGAATGGGAAGGGAAACATTGCTCGTTCATTGAGAGGGCTTTTTCGGAGGAGTATGCCTTCCCTGGCGGTTTTTACCTCCATGACCTGAATGTCGACGGTATCCAGGATGTTATTTATTCCGGCAGCACACAGTGCGCGGAGGGGAACTCAACCCTGATTTGGTTCGGAACCAGGAAGGGGTATGAGGTAAAGCAGGATGTATTCTGGCCAATGCAGGCGCTGCGGATCAAGGAAGGCAATCCAGTCAAAATCAGCTCTGTCGAAGTTAGTTGTTGCGGTGCGGTCACGGATGAGTATTTCGTCGGACCTTTAAACAACCTTAGGCTGGAAGGCACTAGACGGATAACCAGCACAACGGAGATTCCGGAAACGGCCGGTGATCAACTTCCTTTTTCTACCAAAGCCGACATGCATCTGAGGAGCAGTGCAGCCCTGAATGATACCTATGATGAAGAGGCAAGCGGATTCCTCAATCTTGCCGTTTTCGGCAATATCCTGTCTAAATATCTGCCAGGCTGTACCGGCAATGCAATAAGCAGAAGAAATGATGCCAAAGGCGACTCCTGGTGCTTCGTAATCTTGGATGAAGCGTGTGAACCTCTCAGATTCCATATTGCAAACAGTGTGAGTGCCGGTTGGACCAGCTGCGGTTCAGTCACGGCAAAATGATCCAAGGTGTTGGCTGCGGAGAAGCTAAAGCCCCGCCGCGATGAGTACCCCGGCGGTGAGTGCCACCTGCGAGAGGATGGTGGTGATGTCCTTGATCTCCCTCATCCAGGCGACTCGCTCAAGCTTCTGCGGCACGACCAGTGAATCGCCCGGGTCGAGATCGATGCCAAGGAAGGAACCGAATCTCCAGGTGTCGGCCTCGTCGTCCCAGCGAAAACCGAAGCTGCTCTGCTGCCTGCTGGCGACTGCGCCGTCGGCCCCGACGATGTACATTTCATCCTCTTCGGCATCCTTGGTCGGACCGCCCGCTTTGCGCAGGTAGTAGGAGGCCCTTTTCCCGTCGACGTGCAACAGCGTGGTGGGGTTGTAGACCTGCCCCAGGACGTTGACCGAATTGGGGGTCCTCGGTATCAGCAGGATGTCCCCTCCCATCAGTTCCAGATCATTTTCACTGTTCTTGAATTTGTCCATGGAGGAGAAACTGATCACCATGCGCCCCTCGGCCTTGCTGCTTTTCAGTTTCTCCAGCCCTTTCTGCAGACCCTCCAGCGATGCCCTGGTGGCTTCCAGCTCCTCCTTCGATACCGCCAGCGAGGCGAGCTCGCCCTGCTTCTTGAGCAGGTCCTGCTCGGTGCGCGCTATCACCTCGTCCATGCGCTTTTGCTGCTCCTCCTGCACGGACCTCCTGGTGAATTTCGCCCCCCTCAGATAGGCCTTGCCGGTAACCCCCCCCGCCCTCTCGATGACGGCACTGATTTTCTCCCCCTTGTAGATCGGATAGACGCCGGGGAAGCGGAATTCGCCCTGCAGGGAGACGTATCTCTCGGTCTCCTCGGACCAGTTGGGAATCTTCCTGACGGTCAGTTCGTCCAGCGGCAGCAGCACCAGGTTATCCTTGGGGGTCCCCTTGATCGCTTCCTCGAGATTGATCGTTATGGGAAAAGAGCTTGCTTCCTCGGCGCTCCGCTCGGTGCGGTTGATCTCGGCATTCTTCAGATAGGCGGTGATCTTCAGGTTCCCCGCTTCCATGAGAAGATCGCGCACCGTCATGTTGTTGGAAAGGCGGTACTCGCCGGGGCGTTGCACCTCGCCGTTGACCCTCACCTTCGGCATTTCCTCCATCTCCCAGCGGGAGAACAGTTTTACCGTATCGAACTCACTGAGTTCCAGGTCATGCGCCGGATCGCCGGCAAGCGCCTTGGCGAGGCTGACATAGAGCGACTCCGGATGGTAATCGGGGGGATAGAGCCGGGTGATCTTGACCGCCTCGTCGTAATACTCGGGGAGGAGATTGTCCTGGAGCAGCAACTGGCTCAGGCGCATCCCGGGGAGCAGGGCGTAGTCACCCGGGCGCAGCGCGTAGCCCGCCAGCCTGACATGACCGCGCACGGTGATATCGATGGGGAAGACCTTGACGATATCCATGTCCTGGATCTTGATCGCCTCCAGGTTCTGCTGGTTCGCCTGCCCCGCGCTTTTCGGGTCGACGTTGAAGTCGGCCACCAGGTTCTTTTGATGGGCTTCGACCCTGGAGATCTGCACCCGCTGCAGGTACCCCGTGGAGAGAAAACCGCCGGCGAGGTCGACGAGATCACGCAGGCTCTTTTCCTGGTTCAGCTCGTAGATGGCGGGGCGCTTCACGTTGCCGGCAACGGTCGCCACCTTGCCGATAACCGGGACGAAGATGGTGTCGCCGGGCTGCAGGCGTATGTCCTTGCTCTTGTCCCCCTGGAGAAAGAAGTCGTACAGATCGACCGTTTCCACGACCTGCCCTCCCCGCTTGACCTGGACGTTGCGCAGCGTGCCGCTTTTCAACGGCCCCCCCGCGGCGCTGAGGGCGTTGATCAGCGTGGAAAGCGGGCTCAGGTTGTAGTCGCCGGGGGCCTGCACCTCGCCGACCACGAAGACCTTGATGACGCGCAGCTTCCCCATGGTCACGTTGAGATCGAAGTCCTTGTACGCCTTTGCCAGGGCGGATTTTATCATCCCGTGCAGCTTGCCGAAGCTGACTCCGGCCACCTTCAGCACCCCTACCCGGGGGAGGAAGATCTCGCCGCTGCGGTTCACCTCGAGCTCATGGGTTCCCTCGACCCCCCCCCACAGGGTCAGGACGATCCGGTCTCCCGGTCCCAGCGGATAATCGGCGCTGACCGGAACATCGCTGAGCGGCGCGAAACCGGCCGCGGCCGGGCGGAAGAAATTGTAGCCGAACTGGCGGAGATCGTTTGACTGGTAAGGCTGGGGACGGGAGCCTTCGACCCCCTTTACCGTCGCGGATACGGCCTTTTCCAGGGGAGAAGCCTCCTCGTCCTCGGCATTGCCTCCGGCAACCGGTTTTGCAGGTGGAACCGGCTCCGGCTTGATGGCTTCGGTCTCTCTCGGGCTGACGGCATCTTTGGGTCCGGACGGCGGGGATAAAGCGGTGGCATCAGAGGGAGATGGCGTCGGAGAGGAAACGGGTGCCGACCAGGTTGCCGACCGGTCGCCCTTTGCCCCGGCAATATTCTCGGCAAGGGGTGCGCTGCTGCAGAACAGCAACAGACCCAGGCAAAACAGCGAGATGGAAAATGATTTTGCTGGTTTCAAAGATTTTCTCCTTAATCCCGGGATCAGTCGAGCACAAGCCAGGCAAACAGCTACGGCAGACACGGTATAACTCCGTCCGATGGCCGGGAAATGTTACCACAAAATATAACCTGATTAGTAATAATCTTCAGCTATTCAGTTCCCTCCCCCTTCAAGGGGGAGGTCAGGAGGGGGATGGGGGTGTTTTTGGAACCGGAGCTGCCCCCCATCCCCCCCCCCACCCCCCCCC
>DNRQ01000206.1 GCA_003499925.1 Geobacter sp. | reverse complement strand
CTCGCTTGCCAAGAGCGCCAGCGTCACCGTCACCATTGCGACCGCCGACACCACCAAACCGACCCTGACCATCTCGGCGCTGGCAAGCGGCTCCTACACCAACAAGACAACCCTCAACATCAGCGGCAATGCCAGCGATGCAGGCGGCCTGCAGTCCCTTACCCTCAATGGCCAGGCTGTTGTGGTCAACGCTGACGGCTCTTTCAGCGCCGCCCTGACCCTGGTGGCCGGATCCAATACCGTAACGGTCATCGCCGCCGACAAGGCCGGCAATCAGCAGAGCGACATCCGCAGCATAACCTATGATCCAACCGCACCGGTCCTTGTCATCACCGCACCGGGCGATAACAGCAACTCCGCCCAGTCGTTCATCACCCTGACCGGAACCATCAACGAATCCTCCACGGTTACCGTCACCGACAACAACGGCAGCCAGCACTCCGCAGTCATCAGCGGCAGCAGCTTCAACGCCACCGTCAATCTGGTAGCAGGCGTCAACACCATCGTCATCACCGCAACCGACCTGGCCGGCAATACCGCCAGCGCCAAGCGGACCATAACCCATGACAGCGGCAATTTGACCCTGGCAGTCAGCTACCCGAACCAGGACATCACAACCAGAAAGGAAAGCATCGTCCTCACGGGCAACATAGTAGATGCCTTAGGTAAAGTTTCTGTCGTCATCAAAGTGAACGGCCGCACTTATACCCCTCACGTTGCCAACGGCACCTTCAGACAGAAGATTAACTTCAAGAGGCCGGGTCTCTACGCCATCACCGTTACCGCCACCGATGAAGCAGGCAACAGCAGCGTAGTTAACCGAAACGTGATCTATCGTAGTGGTGAAAGGGAAAGAGATGACGACCACGATGATGATTAACAACAAGTAGAGGATTCACAATGAGGTAAGCAAAGAGCCATCCCCTTCGGGGGGTGGCTCTTTGTCTTTTCGGATAGCACCGATCTCCTGTAATCAGCAGATGCACAAGCCCCCTCTCCCTTGATGGGAGGGGGTGGGGGGAGGGTGAGGCTGGTACGAGCTTTTCACCCTCTCCCCGGGCCTATCAGGGGAGGGGGAGCCAACAGCAGGGGCGTCGCTGTATGGCAGAGGGGCTGGGGGACTTTTTGTTGATAGAGGCGACAAAAGCTGCTATTTCTTGGTTTGACTTAGCGGGGCTGCATCACATTCCATTTCGGTGATTCTATGAAAACTCTCTTCAATCTACTTGCTGCCTTATCAATGGTGTTGGTGTTTGGAGGGTGTGCCAGCCACGATAGACGCATCGCCATTTCAGCAGATGCGCCTTCCGGAATTGCAAGTAATTCCCCTTTCCCTCGGCTAAAGAACAATATCGATGAACTGCTCGCCGGGGAACTGCACCCTCACAGCATCGCCGCCATCAAGATCATCTCCCTTGATAGCGGCGAGACCTTCTATGAGACAAACTCCCGGCTCCTGCTTTCTCCAGCCTCGAACCAGAAGGTTTTCACCGCGGCTGCTGCGCTTTCACTGCTCGGCCCGGACCACAGGATGGAAACTTCCGTGGCCCTGGACAGATCCGGAAGCACCATTTACCTGAAAGGATGCGGAGACCCTTTACTCGATGCGGAGGATTTGTCGGTCCTGGCTGGCGAGATTGCCGTCAAAATGCCGACCAAAGTGCCTTACGCACTCAGCGCGGACACCAGCTGTTTTGACGATATCTATTGGGGATCGGGATGGATGTGGGATGACGAGCCGGAGCCCGAGGAGATGTACTTGTCGGCGCTATCGGTCAATGGAAACGCCATCACGGTCGCGCTGCAGCCGGGGGTAGCGGAATCGTCTCCTCTTTCGGTGACGACCCATCCGCAAACGAGATATGTGACGGTGGCAAATACCTCAAGCACCGCAAAGGCGGGCGGTCCCTGTACGGCAACAATCTCGCGCCGCCCCGGAGACCGCGACAACCTGATCAGCGTCGGCGGTCTGCTTGCTCCCGGGTGTGCGCCTGTTGCCAAACGTTTGAGCGTCTGGAAGCCGGAGCTCTATGCGCTGACCCTCTTCGCTGAGCAGTTGGCGCAGCAAGGGATTGCAGTGTCGTCCCTAAAGGTGGCAGCTGCGCCGCCGGACGCGATCCGCCTCCGCACCATGGGCCGGCCCGTCAGAAAGGTCGTATCGGCCATGCTGAAGCAAAGTGACAACCTGTGCGCCGAAAACGTCCTCAAGTATCTGGGGCGTTCGGCTACCGGGCGAGAAGGCTCGGCGGCATCCGGCATAGCACTCCTCACCGGCTATCTGCAGTCAAGGGGCGTACCCGCGGCACAGCTGAGGATAGCCGACGGTTCGGGGGTCTCCCGTTACAACCTGGCCACCGCAGAGAGCATCGTTCGCCTGCTGGAGGCAACCTACCGGGATCCGGCAATCTTTGGGCTCTTTTCCGATGCACTCCCTGTCGCAGGCATCGACGGCACCCTTGCGCGGAGGATGCAAGGCACCCCTGCCGAGGGCAAGGTTCGAGCCAAGACCGGCTCGATGAAGGGGGTTGAGGCCCTTTCAGGCTACGCCGTGACCGCGGATGGAGAGCGTCTGGCCTTCTCCATGCTGATGCAGCATTTCACGGGGCCCAGCCAGAGTGTTCGGGATCTCCAGGACCGGATCGCCGTCCTGCTCAGCAGCTTTCACAGGTCGGACAACTGACGCCCTACCTGACCAGGTTGCGCACTATCTGCTGCAAGGTCGATATCTTGGGCAGCGCCCCCGTCACAGGGGTGCCGTTAGTTGTGGAGGTGCACCGGTTTAGGCAGCAACAGTCCTTGAGCGGGCCGTTCTTCATCCATCTCTCCATGTCTATCGCCGTTTGATAACCGGCTATCTCCTCGGCCAGCATATCAGCCAACGAATAGCTCATTTGGTAGGTCAGGATGTGGGAGAAGCTCTGGCACGCGCGTTGATGCACCCGTTCATGGGCCATTCCGTACTCCTTGATGCAAGCCGTCGTTGCTTCGGTGGTGATGGAACAGTCTCCTCCATTGGTTGTTGCTGCGACGCTGTCCAGCGTAGAGCATTCGCTCCTGGCTGAATGAGAGTTTATGCGCTTCTGCACGTCCATTTGTATCTCTTCATACCTGCCCGGAGTATACCAGGTGGACATGAAGCTATCGTAGTCTTCGCTTTGGAGCCGGGCGATCTGGATCTGATACTCCCATTGTGCCGCCCTGGCCTCGGTAGCGACATTTTCGATGCTGCATATATCCTTACAGGTACACGATGTCGCGTAGGCCAGGCAGAACGACCAGGTCACTGACGCGACGATTATCAGAAGTACTAAGGGATAGAGACAGAGCTTTCTTCTTTTCGACATGGCGCACCTCCGGTATTATCTTGTTCGCGGCGGGTTCTCCCAATCGGCAACTGCATCCTACCCACATGGTTTCCTCTGCATCTTCCGGCAAAAACTTCGTCCCGGCAAGCTGCTCTCTCGATCATCTGTCCATCTCCCGCAGCGACGGCGACCCCGGCTCCCCTCCCGCCATCTGAAGCCGCTCCAGATTGGCACGCGCGTTCTGGTGCCGCGGATCCAGCTGCAGTGCCTTGGCATAGCACGCCGCGGCCTGCTCCGGCAGCTTCGCCAACTCGTAGGCACATCCCAGGTTGTTGAAGCCCCGGGCCTTTTGCGGCGATTGCCGGGTGGTGCTCTCCCACAGGGAGACTTCGCTCCTATAGTCGCGGTTGCGCAGCATGGTGAAGAGCAGCAGGAGACAGCACACGGCACCTGCGGCCCCGGCGATCATGGTGCGCCAGGCGGGCCGCCTTTGATAGAGCAGGCCGATCTCGCACCCAAGCGCCAGCAGCAACCCGAAATCGGCCAGGTAGAGGTGGCGCTCGTTGACCAGATCCAGACGCGCAAAAACCGAGTTGCTCGGCATCAGCACGAGGAAAAACCAGACCGCCCCGAAAATAAGCCACGGTCTCGACCGCCTGAGGCGGACGGCGATCCCCAGCGCCGCCGCCCCCACTGCCAGCTTGCACCAAAGGACCGGGTTCATGCTGGTGACGATCTGGATATCCGGATCGATGTTCAGCTTGTTCAGCAAAACGAGGCGCGACAGAAGGTAGCCGATCCCGTTGATCTGACTGACCATGTTGTCGGAGAAGCTGCGCAGCTCGGAACTGAAGAGCAGCAGCGTGAGGTACCTCGGGTGGCTGAAGATGACCACCATGAGCAGCAGAAGCAGCGCCCAGTGTACGCTCTGATCAGCCAGTGCCCTCTTCCACGACCTGCGGCCGACGGTCGCCTCCCACAAAAGCAGCGCCAGCGGGAGGGTCACGGCGACCTCCTTGGTCGCCACGGCGGCAACAAACAATAGCGGCGAGGCGATGAAAAGCCAGACCGGCTTGCGCGTCTCGACCCCTCTCAGGTAGGCGAGCAGGCTGCCGAGGTAGAGCAAGGCCGACAGCGAGGCCGATCGTGCGCAGATGTAGGTCACCGCTTCGGTGTGCACCGGATGCAGGGCGAAGAGGAGCCCGATGAAGAACGCGGCTGCCGCGTCCCCCCCTTTGCGCTCCAAGCCGGCACACCGCCGGGTGAATCTGCCGGCCAGGAGATAGACAAACAGCGAACTCAAGGCGTGGACGGCGATGTTGAAGAGATGGAAACCCGCCACCCCCAGTCCGGAGGTCCAGCACAGGGTATAGGTGAATTTGAGGAGGGGGCGGATCCCCAGGTGACGCATGGTTTCCAGCCATCCCCCCCAGGAATGGACGGCCGGATTTGAGACGATGACGTTGTAGTCGCTGAACTGGAAGTCGCCCCAGACAGAATTGCTGTAGCCCGCGACGACGGCTGCCAGGATGATCAGCGGTTTTATCAGCAACTGGCTGTTGTTGGCGTTCATTATCGGCTGTGGCGCCCTCGCTATCGCGTGGTGTCGTAGGTATTGACAACGGCCCTGGTGTCGTCGGCGGTAAACCAGACGCCATCCGCGCCAGGAGCCACGTAGCGCCTGGTTTCGGTTCGAACCCCCTTGGCATCGTACAGATACTCCAGGTAGGTCGGCTGCAGATCGTCGGCCGTGAACCAGATGCCGTCGCCTCCCGGATGCCCGTGGTAGACGGCGCGCTTCAAGGCCCCGTCGACCGGGTAGCTTAGATCCCAATAGCCCGACACGGTATCGTCGGCGGTAAACCAGACGCCGTCGGTTCCGTCATCGTCGTAGGTGACGATCTTACCGAGCCTCCCCTCGGCGTTCAGCGCATAGCTTGCGTATCTGACCACCTTGGCGTTGGCAAGCGGTGTCCCGTCCGGGTTGCTGGTGTAGTAGCTGACATCCTGCACCTTGATCCCCTGCGGGTCATATACCGACACGGTATAGGAGAGGACACGCTTGTCTCCATAACGGAAGTTATAGCGCGTCGCCTCCCGCAGATACCCTCTGGAATTGTAGCTGAAGGCCGTGTATCCGTCGTCGTTCCGCCCATAGTAGCTTTCCTGGTCGAGCACATCGCTGGCGCCGAAGTTGTAGCTTTTGGTAAGGAGAGTGGAGGAGCCGAAATAGCTGCGTGTGTCGGCCAGGGTGTATCTGCGGGTGGAATAGTTGTAGTCGTAGCTGTGGCTCTCGTTGGCGCCCAGTTCGTCGTCAGCGTTGAACCAGACGCCGTCCGGACCGGCCGCGGGATATCCCTTGAGGCTGGCAGGACGCCCGTCGGGCTCGAAAGCCGCCACTGAATACTCCTTGACGGAGCCGTTCCCATGATAGCCGACCGACTTTTTGAGCTCGTTTCTCAAGGTCGAAAAAGTGACCGTAGCACCGGGGAGAGGATTGCCGGACAGGTCCTTCAACCCCGACAAGGTCAGGGTATAGCCGCATCCGGGAGGAAGGCCGCCGGTCCTGAGCCTGACCGTCTTCAGGGCCGCGTCGTAACTTGCCCGGCCGGGGACGGTGAAAAACCCGAACCGCCCCTTCCCCACGAGTCTGACGTTGGTCGAGTTCACCGTGGCGGCATCGATGCCGCGCACCAGCTTCACCTCTATCGGCGTGGCCGCCGACACACCGATAGCCGCATCGGCCGGGGTCGAGGAGACCACCGGAGACGAGCTCGATGCGATGACGATATCGTTCACCCTAAGCGATCCCAGCCTCACAAGCAGCTTGCCGGTCAGCATGGTGTTCCCCGTCACTGCGCCGAAGGTGTCATCGTAGCCCCCTTTGAGCTTTACCGCCACGGCGCGATCGAGCAGCGTGTCCTCCTTCAGGAAGGACCTTTTTGCCAGAATGGTCGCCGAGACGCCGGTAAGGGATGCAAATGCCTTCGAGACGTCCTCATAATGGCGGTCCGGGCTTCCTAGGACTTTCACCGGCAACGTGGAGCTGAAGAGGGCGCTGACACTTCTGCTGATGTTCATGGTGACGGTGCAATTGCCGGTCGGGTTGCTACAGGCTCCCGACCAGCCGCTGAAGACGGAGTTCGAGTCCGGCGTGGCTATAAGGGTTATCGGGTCCGGCGTGGCGACGTAGGTTGTGCAGGAGCCGGAGCTGCAGACGACGCCGGAAGGGATGCTGTTCAAAGCCCCTTTGCCGGTGCCGATGAGCGCGGTCGTGAGCAGGGTGTTATTGGTGGAAATCTTCACCTCGTCGACAATCCCGTTGAAGTTCGTGTTGATTCCGAAATCCGCCCCGGACAGGTCGGCGGCACCGATTCTCAGCGCCCCCTGGCTCGCCAGGATCGGGCTGTTGGGACAGTCCTGTTCCGACTTCAGGACCCCGTTTACGAAGATTCTCACCTTCCCGGCAACGGTGTCCACCTCTACCTTGATCTTGCTCCACTCGTTGAGCGGGACCAGGTTGCTGTCGTAGAGTGAATAGTCACCCGCCTCGCCCACAAAGCCGATGCTGAATTGTATCCCGATGCCGCTGAAGAGATACAGGGCATAACCTGAACCACCGTTGCCATCCTTGAAGACGATCCCGGCAAACATGTTTTCGAATGATTCCGGTTTGATGCTGGCTTCCAGGGTCAGGCTGGTCAGCGGCGAGAGTCGCTGGTCGTCGGGAATTTCGACATACCCGCCGTTGCCGGTAAAGCGCAGCGCCTTTCCCGCGATCCCCGTGACGCAGCTTGAGGTCCCGTTGATCGCTCCATTGATGCCGTTGCCGCTCGAATCCTGCGCAGTGCAGTTATCGAAATTCCAGCTGGCGACAGTGGCAGCCTCGGAGTTTGCGGTCCCAGCCAAGAGGGTAATCAACACCAACAGACCGAGCAGAGGCGATTGTTGCATGGCAGGTCCTCCTCATTCTGTGCTGCAAACCCGGGCAATGTAGCCTGACACGTAATGAATCGGTGCATCCAAGGAGGGAATAGGTTCCGTCTCCAGGCAACAGAGATGAAACGCTCAGGAAGAATCGTCAGCTGTTGAAGCAACTGGCATGGTGCTGAAACTATGGCGCCAGCGGTGTAGATTTACGGCCGGGAGGCTGTTAGTGGTTTGAAGTTTCTGCCATCTTTTTGATGGATAGATGCGAGGGCAGTTTCCTCGCTGGCAATTTATCATCTCTAGTTAATTACTGTCAACGAGTAACTTTTTCGCGATGGTAAACTATAGTTTTTTCACAGGAACAAGCAATAGCAATTAACTTATATTAGTACGACCTGATTGACTGCTCCTATACAATCGGGTCATTTCGCAGCAGCGCTTGCCGATTGAGTAATGATTGCGAGGAACTCGGGCTGGCCAGAATATAAAAAGGCAGACCAGTCGCCAGCGATATTTGGGGGAACACCAAAAGCCGCTTCGCCTGATCTGCCTTTATACGTCGCTTTTCCCGACCATCCTGGTACGGCCATAAAGTGACCGGCCGCCAACCGGCTTACTTTATAGCGAGCAGTTCAACCTCGAAGATGAGAGTCGCGTTGGGGGGGACGTCCGCGCCTGCGCCGCGGGCGCCGTAGGCGAGCTCAGGCGGGCAGACCAGCTGGGCCTTGCCGCCGACCTTCATCATCTGGACCCCTTCGGTCCAGCACGGGATCACCCTGGAGAGCGGAAACTTGATGGACTCTTTGCGTTTGTAGGAGCTGTCGAACTCCTTGCCGTTGGTCAGGGTGCCGCGGTAGTTGACCTCGACCGTGCTGGCGGCGCTGGGCGACTTGCCGGTTCCCTCCTTGATCGACTTGTAAACCAGTCCCGATGCGGTCTTTACCGCCCCTTTTTCCCTGGCGGCTTTGGCGATGGCATCGTTTGCTGCGGCAAAGGCGGGTACTGCAAGAGTCGTGGCGATGGCTGCAATGATCAGTCGCTTCATCTCTGCTCCTTACTGTCTGTGGGATTTGGATGCAACGACGGCATCCTAGCATCGGCATTAATTACCGTCAATGGCATTTCCTTGAGAGCAGCTCGCGGATTACTTGACCAGCAGGACTATTTGAGCTGATGCAGGACGAAATTATCGATCCAGTAGGTCAGCGTCAACAGGCGCCCCTCGAAGGAATAATCGCTGTAGCCGCCGCGTCCCTTGTAGATCTCGGCGGACGCGGAATAAATCACCTTTTTGCTGCGGATATCGACGAAATCGACATCGACCAGGCACCAGCTCTGCATGTCCTGAACCGGAGAGTTGAAGCGCTTGAAGTTGATATAGAGCCCACCAGTTTCGGGGATGCCGGCTCCGGGTCCCGCATCGGCCGTGATCGTCTTGCCGGGCATGAAATCCCGCATATTCTTCTGCAGCCCGTCGATGTTGAGAATTCTGGTGACTTCCAGCCAGTGCTCCTTCTTTTCATAGCCGTACTGAACCCAGTCATTCTCCTCGTACGGCATCCACCCCAGATGTATCTCCTCGTATTGGCTCATCGAAGGTGGCTTTACCGGATCACTCTCCTTGATGGAGAAGTAGCGCGAGGATCCGCAGGACGCCAGCAGGGTGGCAAAGAGCAGCGTGAAACAAAACCACAGCAACTTTCTTTTCATTGTTCCCTCCGTGTAATGAACAGGTTGACAGTTACAATATCGCCCCGATAGCGGCCGGGGCAGGTGATGACGGGACCCGGCAATCCCGATCATCTCTCGCCGGTTCGCTGCGCTCGCCGCAGATATCCCGAAGTTCGGCCGACCGGCTCTGTCAATGAACCGTCAGCCCGTCTGCCGTCAGTCTCCCCAGCCGTATGGTCAGCACACCACGCAAAACGGTGCGGCCTGACGAGTTGGAGAAGCTTCCGTCATACCCCCCCTGGAAGTTGACCGCCACATTGCGGCTGAGGGTGAAGTTCCCCGGCAGCTCCACCGCCCGGCCTTGCAGGAGGATGCTTCCGCCGTTGGCGGCCGCGGCATAGGCGGCAACAAGGGTCGGGAAATACCGGGTCGTGGAGCCGAAAATGCGTAGCTCCGGCATGGAGTCGAACACCGCAGTCACGGAAGTATCGGCGTTCAAGGTCACGCCGCAGTTGGCCGTGCCGCTGCACCCGCCGCTCCACCCCTGGAAGATGGAGCTCCCCGAGGGAGTCGCCATGAGCTCAAGCTGCGAGCCGGGGGTGAATACGGCGCTGCAGGTCCCGCTCGCGCAGTGGAAACCGGGGGGGTTGCTGTTCACCGTCCCTGAACCGCTGCCGGCGAGAGTGACTGAAAGGGTCTGGGTCGAGCCGGCCTGCTCCACGGTGACGCTCCTGCCGGCGACGGTGATGGTGCCGCTTCGGGCGGCGCCGCTGTTGGCTGCGACGGTAAATCCGACCGTACCGTTTCCGCTGCCGCTCTGTCCCGAGGTTAGCGTGATCCAGGGGACCATCGCCGCGGCACCCCAGAGGCAACTGCCGCTTATGGTGACGGTTGCGCTGCCGGAGCCGCCGGAAGCAGCGAAGGAAAGATCGGAGCTGGCGAGATTGGCGCTGGCGCAGAGCTCCAGCAAGGGATCGGACTGGAGAATGGCGCCATTGCTGCCTACCGCGACAAAGGTGCCGTTGGCGTACGCCACTCCGGTCAGGACGGCCGGCGGCGCCTTCCTCTGGGTCCAGGTGACACCGTCGGTTGAGGTGAGGATGGCCACGGAGCCTACCGCCACGAACGTGCCGGCGCCGTAGGTGACCCCTGAAAGCGTCACCGCCGTGCCGGAACTCCGTAAGGTCCAGGAGATGCCGTCGGGGGAGCTATAGATGAGGCCGTTGGCGCCAACCGCCACGAACCTGCCGTTGCCCCAGGCCACCCCGTATAGGAGCCTCTGGTTGGGAACGGTGAATCGACTGGTCCAGCTGCGGCCGTCACTGGAGCTCTTGATAGTCATTCCCACCGACACGAAGATGCCGTTGCCAAAGGCCATGCCCATATGGTTCAGCAATGAGAAGTCGGTTTGCTCCCCGATCCAACTGGTACCGTTTGAGGAGGTAAGGACATTGGTGTTGCCACCCACGACAAAGGTGCCGTCGCCGTAGGCGGCCGTGAAGAGACCGCTGTTTCCGCCGTCAAAGCTCTTGGTGAAGGTTGCGCCGTCCAGACTGTTGTAGATGCTGTTGCCACCCGCGATGACAAACATCGAAGCGCCGTAGGTGATGCCGCGCAAGGTCTCGTCGAAACCGCGAGGATGGTAACTTCTCCAGGTCACCCCGTCGCTGGACGAATAGATGGTCCCCCCCCGGAGCGCCCAGTCGGCGTTCATGTCATTTCCCAGCGCCAGGAAGGTGCCGTTGCCGTAGGCGATCGCTGAGAACTGGACCGTGGAGGAACCGGAGGTCGCGCTCTTCCAGCTCGCGGCATCGGTGGATGTGACAATGGTGTTGTTGTAACCCACCGCGACCGAGGTGCCGTTTCCGTGGCTGACCCCGTAGAGATCGTTTGTGCTCCCTGACACCCTGCTGGTCCAGGCGATGCCGTCCGTGGAGGTCAGCAGTCTCCCCCCCACCCCGCAGATGGCGAACTGTCCGTTTAGGAAACCGATGCGGGTGAGCCCCGTTGCTCCTGTGGTGCGGTTGGTCCAGGCGAAGCCGTCCGGTGAAGTTCGCGCCGTACCGTCGGACATGACGGCGACATAGCTGCCGTTGCCATGGGCCACCCCCAGGTAACTCATGGTGGTTCCCTACTGCGAGGAGTCCAGGTGACCCCGTCCGGCGACGTGGAGAGGACGCCGCCGGCTCCGGCCGCCACGAACAGCGCGTTACCGCGGACCACGTCCTTGAAGCCGTAGACCGCGCCGGAATACCGGCTGCTCCAGTTGACCCCGTCGGCTGAGGTGACAATGACCCCTGAATCGCCCACGGCCACGAACAGGCCGTTGCCGAAGGTCACCGCCGCAAGGTTCGCCGTCTTGCCCGAGTTCTGCTTGCTCCAAGTGGCCCCGTCGAAGGAGCTGAAGATCGTGCCGGTATTGCCTACCGCCACATAAACGCCGTTGCCGTAGGCGACGCCGAGCAGCCCTGCCAGCTCGGGAGCTGCCGATACCGACCAGGCGCTCCCATCGGCGGAGGTCACTATGGCGCTGTACCACCCCACGGCCACGAAAAGTCCGTTACCCCAGGTGACCGCCGTCAGGTTATTGGCCTGTGGCAGAGGAGAGCGCCAATGCCAGGAATCGAGCGCCGCGGAACCGACCGGGGTCAGGGCGACTCTCGCGGTCGCCGGTGCGGAGACGTTACCCCCGGCGTCCCTGGCCCAGGCGTAAAGCGTCCTGGTCCCCCAGAAGGCGAAGGTGTAGCCGGCGGGTGCCGTCGCGCTCCACCCCGGCGAAGCGGCGAGCGGAGGCACCGGGGTTTCGGTGAGCAGGTACCCGGTGACGCTGTCGTTGTCGGTAGCGCTGAGCGAGACCGAAACGGCCAGGGCCGTGGATGAGCCCGGCACGCTGAAAGCTGTCACCACGGGTGGGGTCGGATCGCTGAAGCTGGCGGCTATGCCGTGGTTTGCGCGCACCGCGCGCAGCGTGTAGCGACCGGCGGCAACGGCAGCCGTGACGTCTATGTTGTTGTCCTTGAGCCGGACCAGGGAAGCTCCCGCCGCAACGGAGATGGTGCAGAGCGCGTCGCTGCCGGCGACCACGGGTGAGGCGCAGGCCAGGGAGCCGCCGGAGCCGGAAACTGAGGTGGTGATGGTGTATTCAAGGGGAGCCTGCTGCACGGTGAAGAGCTCTCCCCCCGCGCTTATGGTCCCGGTGCGCGCGGCGCCGCCGTTGGCCGCCACGGCGTAGGAGACCGTTCCCCGTCCCGAGCCGGCGGCGCCGGCGCTGACGGTGAGCCAGGCCGAGTCGCTGGACGCCGTCCAGGAGCATCCGGTCGGCGCCTGCACCTGGATGCTCCCGGTTGCGGCTGCGGAGCCTACCGAGATCTCGTTGGCGTCGAGCGCCAGGCTGCAGGTCGACGGGAGGATATCCGACTGGAGCAGCGTCCCCCCGCTCCCCGCCAGGATGAAGCGGTCGGCTCCCAGTGCCACGGCGTTGAGCGGCGCTGCCGCCGGAGAGGGTCGCGCCGTCCAGTCGAGTTCGTTATCGAGCACGATAAAGTCATTCTGCGTCCGGCACAGGGTGAGCCCACCAAGGGTAGGCGCCTGGTCGAAACCTTGCGCGGCCGAGCTACCGTCAAGATGACCACCGACGAGATCATGGCACTGACCCGAGGCGAGGAGTGACCAGCGGCGTGCTTGTTGACAGCAATGTACTGCTTGACCTTCTGGAAGAAGACCCCGTCTGGTATGAATGGTCCGCCGGGAAGCTGCAACTGGCGGCCGACACATCAATTTTGATCATCAATCCGGTTATTTACGCTGAAGTGCCGATTGGTTTTCAGGGAATCGAAGAGTTAGAAGAGGCTATGGGGTTGGATATCTTTGAGCGACGCCCGATTCCCTGGGAAGGTGCCTTTCTGGCTGGTAAATGTTTTATGCGCTACCGCAAACTGGGAGGAACCCGCCGTTCCCCTTTGCCCGACTTCTTCATCGGCGCCCATGCGGCGGTCGAAGGGCTGACGCTGCTGACCCGTGACGCATCCCGCTATCGGACCTATTTCCCCTCACTCTCCCTGATAGACCCCTGAATCGTGTACCCTTTGACGTTGGTCCAGACCTACAGAAGCAGGGTGAAGACTTTTCAACCAGATCGGCCTTCGATTGAACAGAGATCTAGCCACGCAGCTCTTTTGTTGCAAGGTGGGACGGCAAGGGGACCAGCTATCCCACCCTTCGTAAAGTTTTCTCCGCTTGCTGGTCCATCAGCTCCATCAGGCGGTACAGGGCATCGCATCTATGGTCAGCGAAGGCACCCTTGAAGAGCTGCAACCGCAAGGCCTGAATACGCTTAGCCATCCCCGCAACACGAGTCAGCACCAGCCGCGGTTTGATGCCGACCTCCTGGGCAAATTGTTCCCAATGCTTTTTCTGAATTGCGCCAGGGTCACTCTCGCCGCCGATTCTCATAGCCAGGCCTTCCGCCACACCGTAATGGGTGTAGATCCTGGTTGAGAGCAGATCGTAGAAAGGGGCCAACATCGGGCCGTCCCGAAGCAGCAAGAGGGAGATGTTTTTGCCGTGCGCGTCGGAGTTGCCGGTCAGGTAATTGAAAATGACCCAGTTCAAAAGGGATAGCAGATCCTTGCCGGACCTTATGCTGGCTTGGCGTACCAGATCGAAACTGGCAACCAGGGAGGGCCCCCCTTCGGATTCGTACTTGTGCTCGGGCGGGATCCGAAGTGCCTGGCAAAAGTCCTCCTGATGAAGCCTTTTGGTCCCTTCTGGTGTGGCGGCACGGTCATACCGCTTGATGACGAAGACCTTGGTCTCCCTATGGTGATGGATGAACGAAGGGGGGACTTCCAGGCCGATTTGGTGCGCCAGGGCCATGCAGAACGCTTCGTTCTCCACCGTGCCATCAAGGTCCTCCATGGCCGGCTTGATGATGTAGTTGCTCGGAGCGGTACCATGTGCCAGAGAAAATGTCCCTTCATGGTAGAAAACAGGGAGTTTCTTCTGGGCGCCTGCAAGAGAGAGCCGTACTCCCTTCTCACCCGCCAGGAGCGGCCGTTTCCGAAGTTCGCCCAAGATGGTATTTAGGTCGTCAAGCGAAAGCTTCCGATAGCTGCCAGGCTCGACGATCGGCTCTCCGGTGTCGGGAAAAAGGGAAACGGCACCAGCACAGTCTCCGCCGATCCTCTCGAGCAGACCGAAATCATTGTTGAGGGATACGCGGAGATTGCGGGCGATCAGCGCGCGAATCCTTTCTTCAGGGAGGAGATTTGCGAAAAACGGATGCGACTCGTCGTCAAGATAGGGATCAGAACGCAACGGCAACGAGAGAGATAAAGGGATGCCCGATCGCTCAAGCCATTTCTTGCTGTACTGGAAGCAGAAGCGCTTCTTCGTATCCAGCCAGAGCCGCCCCACGACATCTTCATCTATCCTCACAAGAAGAGCAGCAGTCATGATTCTTCTACCGGTTCTGCCCAACTCCGGTTTCTGGCATCCAGTTCGATACCAAGGCAGTTGATAACCTGAAGTACCTTGTTCAGGCGAACCGTCTCCTTGCCGTTTTCCAGGGCAGAGAGGAATGCGTAACTCACTCCGCATACCGCAGCTGCATCCTCCAGCGTGAGACCGTCCTTTTTGCGCTTTTGCCTGATAATAAGGCCGAGGTCTGTCGGATTCACAATCTTCATCGGGCCCTCGAATATTGACGTTCGTAGATATATATCGTTCCGAAGGGGCTATGCCGGTGCAATATACACGTTCGTAGATATACCATCGTGACCAGATAGTCAACCGGTTATTATCCACGATCGTGTATATAGTACCAAGGCAGCGGGGAGAGTTCTGCCGGGATTTCCGCTAGAGCGGCCTCAACGTGAACCGTGAACAGACATGCGGCCAGCGCGGCAGCTTGCGGAAGTGGCGCCGGAGCTGTCGGCATGGGGGGAGGTCAGAACTTGGGGAAGCGTATCCGGCTCACCATGAGCGAGCCGGAGAGGGCGAAAAGCAGGACGATCGGGTGCAGGGTGAAGCCGGCGAAGACGATCTTGCCAAACCAGAGGGAGTCGCCCAAGGCGCCCTGCGAGCCGGCCACCCACATCATTATGACCAGCAGCAGCGAGGTCGGGATGGGGGTTCCCTCGAAGTACTTCACCTTGTCTCCGCCTTCGGAGAGCGCCTCGGCCGTGACGTTGAAGCGGGCCAGGCGGGATACGCCGCAGGCGACGAAAAAGGTCAGGACGATGCGGTCGTACAACCCCTGCATGCCGCAGCCGTAGGCGATGACGGCCGGGGCCACGCCGAAGGAGACGATGTCGGCGAGAGAGTCGAGGTCGAGCCCCATGGCGGAACTCTTCTGGCGCCACCGGGCGATCCTGCCGTCCAGCACGTCGAAGACGAAAGCGGCGAGGACCAAGGCGCAGGCGAAGTAGACATGCCTGACATCGGCCGTTTGCAGGTAGGTCATCATGGCGAACATGGCCGAGGTGCCGCAGGCGGCGTTCGCCAGTGTGAACCAGTCGGCGAGATGGAACTCCCGGATCATGGAGAAAGGCTTGTTCTGTCCAGGTTTGGTCATGGCTTACAGTATCTCCCTCTGCGATGCCGAATTTTTGGATCTTTTCCACTGCCCTCAGAATCGTCAAACCGCCGGTAGCCGGCGGCCAACGACGGAGACGGGCGTCGGCAGCTCTTTGCCGTAACCGACCGTCCCTGCCGTTGCCGGCTCGACCCGCCGCTAACGTACCGCAAGCCCCTTCACCTTCAGGCTCCCCTGCCTGATCTTCAAGGTGCCGTCCAGCACGGTGACTCCTCCTACCGTGGCAAAGTCGTCATTAAGCCCGCCGATCAGGGTGATCTCCTGAGAGCCCTTGAGATCGAGGTTCTCCGTGATGGTGACGTTTCTCGATTCGAGGGTCGCTCTACCTGGGACATCGGCGAGAGCAGCGCCGAACGTCAGGTAGGTGGCGTTGCCGCCGTTGAGGCGAACCAGCGGCAGAGGGGTGAATTCAGCGACAACGGTTGTGCCGGTAACCAGGCTCAGCTCGCAGTCGTCCATACCGCTGCATTCTCCTCCCGACCAGCCGGAGAACTTGTACATCGATGAGGGGGTTGCCCTCAGGGTCATGGAGGTGCCCGCGGCATAAGGGGCTGCGCAGCTCGGCGCGTCACAGCTGAAGGCGGGTGGCTGGGCGATGTTGTTGACGGAACCCTTTCCTGTGATGTGCGTTACCAGGTACACGGGGTATACTCCCATGCCGGTCAACGATACGAACATGACCGGCTCGTTGTCGGCATTGGAGAAGACGTCCAGATATGCCTGCTTCATCCCTGTCGAGTCGGGGGTGAAAGTTACCGTCAGGGTGCAGCTCTGTCCTGCGGCCAGGGCCGGCTGCAGCGAGGAGCAGGGAGTCGGCCCCCCGGGTTTGACGATGAACATCGCGGAGTCGGGACCGGAAACGTTCAGTGGCGCACTGATGGCGAGTGGCAGAGTTCCCAGGTTGCCGATGGTCACGGTCGTTGAGACGGGATAGTAGAAAAATGCTCCGCCGACATTGACCGGGTCCGGCGATACCACAAGGTAGCGCGGTTCGAAGACGTAGTTCTCGGTCCGCACCGACTCGACATTGCCAACCTGGTCCGCCGAGAAGAAGCGCAGGGCTGTCGAGCTGGCAACGGCGATGCTTCTTCCGCTGATGTAACGGGTAGCGGGGGTACAGCCGTTGCCGAGACAATAGTAGGTTGCAGCGCACTCCTCACCGGTATTGTCGCTGCAGATGAGGGTGACCTCCTGCGCCGACGGATAGGTTCCCGATCTCGGCGTCGCCGTGGTGACGGGAGGGATGTCGTCCAGGGTGCTCTTGGAAACCTGGTTCGTGTTGGTTGACTCAAAACCTGAAGCGTCTACGTAGCGGACGGTATAGAAGTAGGTTGTCAGTGAGGCGAGTCCGCTATTGGTATAGCTGGTGGCGTTAAGGTTGTCGGCAATCAGCGAACCGAGCGTCCCGGCTGCCGTGGAACGATAGATGTGGATGTGGTTGAAGGCCGGGTCGGGGGGGTTGCTCCAGGAGAGGGTCAACTCTCCCTTGACGGTAGGGTGATCGATGGCGACATTGCTGGGGACAGGTTTGGTGGTTATCACCATGGTGGCGCCGTTGCTGTCCCGGGTACCGTCGTTGACCTTGAAGGCGATGCTGTCCACTCCGGCATATCCGGCCTCGGGGAGATAGGTCAGGTTTGCTCCGGTTCCCTGCAGTGAGCCGTGGGCCGGCGGCGTGGTGATGGTATAGGTGAGCGCTGCCTGGTCGGGGCTGCTCCCGATCAGGGTGACGGGAAGCGGGGTGCCGGCGTAGGTGGTAATGATCTGGTCATCTGCGGTCGGGCCGCTGCTGCTTATGCGCCGATAGCGCACCCCGTTCTGGATGGAGACCAGGAGCATGGAGCCGTCGCGGGATGTCTTGATGCGTCCGTCGACATAGGCTTTGTTGCCACTGCTCAGAAAGGTATGGCCGACGTCGTATGAGGCGACCTGGTCCATGGTTTTCGTGTCATAGGCCCGTATCTCCTTCGACCCCGCCCAGGCGAAGTAAACGATGTCGGAGAGCGGATTATAGGCAACTCCGACCGGTTGTCCCCCGGCATAGACCCCTACGGTGTCGAGCTTGGTGAGGGTGTTGTCATAGATGAAGGTTCCGCCGTAGGTCGGCACGGCGAACTGGGTGCAATCGCGGTTGGCACCGACCTCGTAGGTGAACCAATTACTGGAAACCTTGTTGGTGGTACTTTCCGTGGCGACATTGTAGATACTTACCGGGCCGCTCGAGTTGTTGCTCTCCGCATAGGCGATGCATCTCCCGTCGGCGCTTGCCGAGAGCATGGCGTCCTGACTGATGCTGCTCTTGATGATGCTGACCGCGCCGGTTGCCGGGTCGATCCGGCGCAGCGGCACCCACCCCGAGCCGTCGTATTTTGCAGTGACCAGCAACGCCCCGTCACTGCCAAAGGCGACCGAATGGGTCCCTCCTTCGGACGAATTCGGAGTGTATCTGATATCGGGGAGGATGGTGTCGTTTTGCAGGTCGACCAGATGAATGCCGCTGATGTTCTTGTCGGCGATCGCCAGGGTGTTTCCATCGGGGGAGAGGTCCATCCCGGTGAGGTTGCCAAGGCCGAAGCTATAGGGGGGGAGGAAGCTCTGGGTCCCCGGCTTGAAGCGGAGGACCGAGGGTCCGCTGGTGATGTACACCACATCGCGTACGCTGTCGTGCACCATGTCGTTTCGGCCTGAGGCGGGAATGAAATTTACCTCCCCCGCTACCGTGGTGCTTGCGGTTGCCGGCGTGGATACCTTACCCGCGCTGTTCTTGGCGAAGGCGTAGAGAGTATGGGGTCCAAGCGTGGCAACGGTATACGTGGTGGGAGCCGTGCTTTTCCAGCTGCAGCCGGCCTGGTTCGCGACCTCGGTCAGGCAGTAGCCGGTAACGCCTAGGTCGTCGCTGGCGCTGAGGGTAACGGCGATGGTCCGGTTCTTATACCCGTAGGTCGCCGGGATGCTGAAGGCGGTGATCTTGGGTGCTATCTCCGGAATATCGACGCTGGCGCTGACCGGGGCGGAGACGTTGCCTGCAGCGTCCCGCGCGAACGCCTTCACGGTCCTGATGCCGATGCCTCCGAAGCGGTAGCTGGCAGGTGGGACGGCGGTCCAGATACAGGAAGCGGTAGTTTCATTTTCGGTCAGGCAGTATCCGCTTACGCCGACGTTGTCGCCGGCCGACAGGGTCAAGACCTGGACGGTCAGCGTCTTGGAGAGCTCCGGCATGGTAAACGAGGTAATGGCGGGAGCGGCCTTGTCGATGGTTATCGATACGGTTGCCGGGGAGCTGTCCAGCGTGCCGTCGCTGACCTTGAAGGTAAAGCTGTCCTGGCCGCTGTATTCGGGGTCCGGCGCATAGGTAAGGCTCGGGGCCGTCCCCTGCAGCGTTCCATGGACCGGGTCGGTGAGGACCGTGTAGGTGATGGGGAGCTGCTTCGGGCTGCTGCCGCTGAGGGTAATGGCAGTCGCCGCAGCATTGCTGATGGCAATGGACTTGTTGTCCGCCACCGGGTTCAGCCCGGTGCGCAGCACCATGACGCCGTTGGACACCGTTGCAAAAAGCAGGGATCCGTCGCGTGATATCCTCAGCCTCCCCTCATCGAAGGCGTCGTTTCCGGTGGTCCCAAAGGTAGTGCCGACCACAAAAGGGGTCAGTTGAGCAAAGGTCTTGGTATCATAGGCGCGGATCTGATTCGACCCGGCCCAGGCAAAATACGCCACGTCCAAAAGGGGGTGATAGGCAACGCCGATCGGCTGCCCACCGGCATAGACGCCGATGGTGCCGAGCTTGGTCAGGCTGCCGTCATAGATATAGGTCCCGCCGTAGGTCGGCACGGCCAACTGGGTGCAATCGCGGTTGGTGCCGACCTCGTAGGTGAACCCGCCGGTGTTGACCGTCTTCGTGACGCTTTTCGTTGCAACATCGTAGATATTGACGGGGCCGCTGGAGATGTTGCTTTCCTCGTAGGCGATGCAATTCCCGTCGGCGCTTGCCGAAACCATGGCATCCTGCCTTACGGTGCTTTTGATGGTGGTGACAACGCCGGTTGCCGGGTCGACCCGGCGCAGCGGAACCCAGCCTGAGCCGTTGTACCCGGTAGTGGCAAGCAGGGCACCGTCGTTTCCATACGCCACCGCAAAAGAGCCTCCTTCACCATAAGCCGGGGTGAACATGATATCGGGCTTGATGCTGTCCGTCTGCAGGTCGACCAGATGAATGCCGGTGACGTTTCTGTCGGCAATCGCCAGGGTGTTTCCGTCGGGAGAAAGGTCGATTCCGGCGAGATCGCCCTGGTTGAAACTGTACGGGGTGAGGAAGGAACTGGTGGACAATTTGTAGCGCAGGACCGAATTGCCGCTGGTGATGTACAAAATCCCTCTGGCGTCATCATGAACCATGTCGACGCGGCTGGGGGCGGAAATAAAGTTACTTGTGACTGCAAAGGCATTGGTGCTGCTGAAGATGACGATCAAATAAATAACAAACTTAAACAATCCCCTCGTGTACATCCTCACCATGCAGCCTCCTGTTCTTTGAAAAAATATTTCATGGCAATATATAAGTGTAAAATCCGGGTCTAGCGTTGCTACTTGCAAGTCGGGCGGTGGCAGCATATCACGACGAGTTAACGCATAACAACGAAAATGTATTTTTATTGGAACTATAACCAGTCGGGAAGTTCAACGCCAATCGGTGGGGCTTTCGGGGACGGGTCTTTCCCGGGACGGGCGGGGTAATCTCAAAAAGAGGTCCCTGTTCCATCAAGGGAGGGGAAGTTTTGACCAGCGGGAGATTGACGCTATTCAGGTAAGGAAATGGCAGGAGGAAACAATGCTGTGAACTAATCCTAGTTGACGATGCTTTCGTTTTGCGTTAGCATTTCAATCATGATTGTCTCCTTCCACGACAACGAAAGCCGCAAAATCTGGGAAGGAGAATTTTCCCGCCGTCTCCCGACCCAGATTCAGGCTGTGGCGCGGCGCAAGCTGCGTATGCTGAACAACGCTCGCCGGATCGACGACCTTCGCATTCCTCCACAGAACCGGCTGGAAAAACTGACCGGCGACCGTGACGGACAATGGGGCATAAGAATCAACGATCAGTGGCGAGTCTGCTTTGTCTGGAACGACGGGACTGCCGGCAGAGTCGAGATTTGCGATTATCATTGAGGTGACGCCATGAATAGGATTCCCAATATCCACCCGGGCGAAGTGCTTCGGGAAGAATTCCTGATCCCGCTGGGAATCAGCCAGTACCGTCTGGCAAAAGAGATCGGGGTTCCGGAGCCGAGAATCTCCGCCGTCTGTAACGGCAAGCGGGCCATCACCGCTGACACGGCTGTCCGGCTGGCGCGGTTTTTCGGTACCAGTGCCGGTTTCTGGCTCGGCCTTCAGGCGGATTACGATACCGAGGAAATTGAAATCTCGCAGTCGAAGAGCCTGTCAGCGATTCAAAAGTGGAGCGTCAGCAGTTCTCGCGCCTGACCTTGTCGATCTTCAAAAAACCCTCTACCTTTACCCCCCCAGCGCCACCCGCATCCGCCTTAGCGCCTCGGAGAGCAGCGCGCGCGGGCAGCCGAAGTTGAGCCTTACGTAGCCGGGGAGGCCGAAATCGACCCCGCCGGAAAGCCCCACCCCCGCCTCCTCGAAAAAGCGGACCGGATCCTCGATGCCGGCGTCGCGCACGTCGATCCAGGAGAGATAGGTCGCCTCCACGTGCGCCACGGTCAACCCCGGCATCAGCGCCACTTCCTGCGCCACCAGGTCCCGGTTCCCCCGCAGATACGCGAGCAGCTCCCGCCTCCATTCGCCGCCGTAGCGGTAGGCCGCCTCCGCCGCCGTGTAACCGAGCAGATTGACGTGGGGCACGATCCTCCCCATCGCCCTGCGGAAGGCGCGGCGCAGGGTGTCGTCGGAGATGACGGCGAAGGAGCAGCCGAGCCCCGGCACGTTGAAGGTCTTGCTGGGCGCCAGAAGTGTGATGCTGCGCCGGTCCGTCTCCTGCGACAGGGTGGCGATCGGGACGTGACGCACGCTCTCGTCGAGAACCAGGCCGGCGTGGATCTCGTCGCTGCAGATCACCAGATCGTGCCTCTGGGCGAAGTCGGCCAGGGTGGCGAGTTCCTGCCCGCTCCAGACCCGCCCCACCGGATTATGCGGGCTGCAGAGCAAAAGGAGCCGGCTCCTCGGCGTCACCGCCCGCTCCAGCGCCTCCAGGTCGAGCCCCCAGCGCCCCTCATCCACCTTGAGCGGCACCTTGACCAGCGCCCGGCCGGAAAGCGGCGGCGCGGAGAGGAAGGGAGGATAAACCGGGGTAAAGGTGATCACCTCGTCATCCTGCGCCCCGACCGCCCGGCAGCAGACGTTCAGACCGGTGACCAGGCCCGGAAGCCAGGTGAGCCACTCCTTTTGCACCTGCCAGCCGAACTCCGAGAGGAGGGCTTCGATCACCGCCTGGCTGAGCCCTTCGGGGGGAGCCGTGTAGCCGAAGATGCCGTGATTCACCCGCTCGTGCAGCGCCTCGATGATCGCGGGGGGTGAGCGGAAGTCCATGTCCGCCACCCAGAGCGGTATGATGTCGCGGTCCCGGTACTTGTCCCACTTCTCGCTCGCGGTGCCGCGCCTGTCGATGATCTCGTCGAAATCGTAGCTCCCCTGTTTCATTTAAGCTCCCATACGGTCAGTTCCGCCACGCTGTGCTGGAACTTGCGGCGCGTCTCCCGGATCACGAAGGGAACGTCGCGCGGCTCCCCCAGCATCCGGAAGTGCGGAGACAAGGCGGTGCCGAGTCCATCGAGGCCCCAGACCGGCTCCCCCGCCTCACGGTACCCCCCCAGCCACTCCTGCTTTTCGGTGAATTCGGTCATCCAGCTGTAGGGGGAGGCGATGACCAGGAGCCCCCCCGGGTTGATGCGCTGGTGGATGCCGGCCAGGAAGCGGCGCGGCGAGTAGAGACGGTCGATCAGATTGGCGGCCAGCACCAGGTCGTATCCGGTGAATTTATCCTGCAGGTTGCAGGCATCGCCCTGGAAGAACTGGACCTTGCCGCGCAGCTCCTCCAGTCCCAACCCGGCCAGGGTCAGCTCATGATAGGAGAGGACCTCCCCCTCTTCCGGCAGCGCGTAACGGAGGTACCCCTCCTCCTGCATCCGGACCGCCAGACGGAAGAAGCGGGTGGAAAAATCGACTCCGGTCACCTTCTCGAAGCCGCGCGCCAGTTCGAAACTGGCACGCCCTACGGCGCACCCCAGGTCGAGAGCCTCCCCCCTGGCGCGCCCATTGGTCAGCTCCAGGCAGATTTCGGCGCAGCTCCTGGCGAAGTTCGGCACGCCGAAATGCCCGGGTCCGTAATGGGCATCGCAGTACTGCCCGGCCAGCGCGTCCGTCTCGTACTGGTCCTGGTGCAGTTCCACCGGCTTTGCGCTCTCCAGGTAGCGGAAGCCGGCGTGCTGGAAGAAGTGGCGCCGGAAGGCATAGCGGGATGCGCGGGTCGCCTCGTTGCCGGTCGAGATCCAGGAACCGCCGCTCATCAGGTTGTGCCGGGAGTCGAAGGTCGGCGTCGAGAAATCGTCGTACCAGGGATGGATGCGGAACCCCTGGAAGGGATAGATCGGGGTCTCGGTCCACTGCCAGACGTTGCCGATCACATCGTGGAATGCCCCGAAGGCGAAGCGGTCCACCGGGCAAGACGAGGCCCAGTACTCCAGGTTGATGTTTCCCGGCGCGCGGTCCCACGCCGGCGGGTCCGCGATGTCCGCCAGGTCGCGCAGGCGGTTCGCTTCATCCTCGCTCGGCAGCCGGATCGGCTTGCCGCTTTTTGCCGTCAGCCAGTTGCAAAACGCCTTCGCCTCCAGGTAGTTCACCTCCACGGGCCAGTTCCAGGGGAGCTCGATCACCTCCAGCATGGTGCGCAGCCCCCACCCCTGCTCCCGTTCCACCCAGAAGAGCGGATGCTGGGCATCCTTGAAGCTGCGCCAGTTCCACCCCTCCTCGGTCCACCAGCCTGGCTCCCGGTAGCCCCCCTCCTCGACGAAGGCGAGGAATTCCCGGTTCGACACCAGGTATTTCGAGGCGGAGAAGCCGTCCACCATCGCCTCGCGCCGGCCGTACTCGTTGTCCCAGCCGTAGAGCGGATGGTCCACCGGCTTGCCGAGCAGCACCTCTCCTCCCGGCACCGGGAGCAGCTCGTTGGCCGGAGGCTCGCCGGATTCGCGGCAGATCTCCCAGAACTCCAGGCGCCGCAGCTGGTCGATCGGGAGCTGGCGGATCAGCACCGACGAGGTCTCCAGGTGAATCCGCTCGTGCTCGATCCCCATCATGATCCCGTAGAAAGGGTCCTCCCAGGCGATGGGGAGGGTGAGCGGCAGGGTGCGGATCAGTTGGTCCATCACCTGGCGCACCTGGTCGCGGAACTCCTTCACCTCCTGTCGGCCGGGCCAATCGTAGTGGGCAGGCTCCAGGTCGTCCCAGGACATCTCGTCCACGCCTACCGCGAAGAGCGACTCGAAGCGCGGGTTGACCCGCTTCTCCAGCACGCGGGCGATGGTCAGCTTGTTGATGAAGAAAGCGGCGGTATGGCCGAAGTAGAAGATCAGCGGATGCCGGAGCGGATCGGCCCTGAGGGTGAAGGTGCGGTCTTCCTTCAGTGTCTCGTAGAGCTTCTCGTCGAGATCGTAGGTCGCGTGAAAGTAGGCAAGTATCTCCGCCCTTTTTGCTTCAGCCTCGCCCTCGTTCAGTATGATAGTGTGGGTTCTGCGCAGATCCATGGGTAACCTCCGACTGTCATAGGTGCTGAATTTATCGATGCTGTACTGGAGATAAAGCTTATCACAGAATTTCTTGGTGCGGCGGATATTGACAAACCGCCGCCCGTGCTTAGACTGCTCTAATCAACCCAAAGGAGGGATTGCCATGCGCATGCTGATGACAGTAAGATTCCCGAATCCGGAGTTCAACGCCGCGGTCAAGAATGGCAACGTCACCAAGATCATGAATCGCATCCTGGAAGATTGCGGTCCCGAAGCTGTTTACTTCACCGAAGAAGAGGGTCAGCGCACTGCCATGCTGGTGGTGAACGTAGAGGAAGCCTCTATGATACCACGCTTGGCAGAGCCGTGGTTTCTGGCCTTCAACGCCCGTGTCGAGTTGAGTATCGCCATGACGCCGGAGGATCTGAGGAAATCGGGTATAGATGATTTGGGCAGGAAGTGGGGCTAAAGCAGCCGATTTAAACCAACAAAGGCGGCCAAATGGCCGCCTTTGCTTCGTTCACCTCTCGTTCCTTCTTATCGTGCACCTCTCGTTCTTCTTATCGTGCACCTCTCGTTCTTCTTATCGTGCACCTCTCGTTCTTCTTATCGTGCACCTCTCGTTCCCAAGCTCCTGCTTGGGAACGCAATGCTACGCGAAGCTCCGCTTCGCCCAGATGCCAAGCTGGAGCTTTTCCGGGAGATTCCGTTCCCAAGCAGGAGCTTGGGAACGAGCTGGTGAGAGACAGAGCGGCCTGCTCACAGCGGACGCGGGTTGCAGAGGAACGCCTCCGCCTCGGCCTTGGCTCCGCACTTGTTGCAGACGAAACTCGGATCTGCCGAGTGGCGGTCCATCTCCTCGATCCTCCCCTCATGCTTTAGCTGACACATATGCGCCTTGTGCTCGGTAGGGTTCGGACAGCTTTCGTTTTCGCTCATGGCTTTCTCCTTTTCAGGGTGCTAGATCATTAACATGATAGCACATTTGACGGTTCCGGACGACGCCCCTCACGACCTGGACGCTAGTCGCCGAGGCGAAGCCTCCCTCCAACTTGCCCTGTTTACATGGCGCCCGAACTTGGTACCATTCATGAGGAAGGCAACGGTCCCGGTCCGGAGCACGGCACGGCAAAGGAGTCCCCGCTTATGCAAAAAACCATGCAGGCGCTAGTCAAGAAGTACCCGGAGCCCGGCCTATGGCTTGACGAGGTTCCGGTCCCTGAGGTCGGCATCAACGACGTGCTGATCAAGGTCCACAAGACCGCCATCTGCGGCACCGACCTGCACATCTGGGACTGGAACGATTGGGCGCGGGAAACCATTCCGGTCCCGATGGTGATCGGGCACGAGTATGTGGGTCGAGTCGCGGCGATGGGGAGCAACGTGTTCGACTTGAAAATCGGCGACATCGTCTCCGGCGAGGGGCACATCGTCTGCGGCAGGTGCCGGAACTGCCTGGCGGGGCGGCGCCACCTCTGCAAGGACACCAACGGAGTCGGCGTCAACCGTTCCGGCGCCTTTGCCGAGTACATCTGCATACCGGTGACCAACGTCTGGCATGCCGATCCCAACATACCGATGGAAATTCTCGGCATCTTCGACCCTTTCGGGAACGCCACCCACACGACGCTGGCCTTTCCGATCCTGGGCGAGGACGTGCTCATCACCGGCGCGGGCCCCATCGGCATCATGGCGACCGCGATCGCCCGTCACGCCGGGGCGCGCTTCGTGGTGACCACCGACGTGAACCCCTACCGTCTCGATCTGGCAAAGCGGATGGGGGCGACCGTCGCGCTGAACATAAAGGAGAAGAGCCTGGCGCAGGTGCGGCAGGAGTTGGGGATGAAGGAGGGATTCGACGTCGGCCTGGAGATGTCCGGAAACGGCGATGCCTTCAAGGAGATGCTCGCCAACATGTGCCATGGCGGGAAGATCGCCATGCTGGGGCTTCCCTCCAAGGAGCTCGCCATCGACTGGAACCAGGTCATCTTCAACATGCTGACCATCAAAGGGATCTACGGGCGCGAGATGTACGAGACCTGGTACCTGATGCAATCGCTCATCAAGATCGGCCTGGACCTGAGCCCCGTCATCACGCACCGGATGCAGTACACCGAGTTCGAGGAGGCGTTCCGGGTCATGAGTACCGGTCATTCGGGGAAGGTGATAATGAACTGGGTGGAAGAGTAAGAGTCCTGATCCCCTCGCCCTCCGGGAGAGGGGCAGGGGTGAGGGGAGCGCCTTAGCGATAATCGTCGAAGGAGCTGTAAATGTTGCAAATCGATGCTCCTGCTCCCCTGAGGTAGAACATCTGGGGCTCCCTCACCCCGACCCTCTCCCGGAGGGCGAGGGAGTGCTGGATGAAGATGGTGAAAATCTGGCTCGAATAGATCACCGCGAATAGGAGCTTACTCATGCCGGACAAATTCTCCTGGATCACCGACGAGATGGGCGCCCTGCAGGAACAGGGGCTGAGAACGACCATCCGCACCATCGGCTCCGCCTGCGGCCCCTGGATGGTGGTGGACGGCAAAAGGGTGCTCAACTTCTGCACCAACAATTACCTGGGGCTCGCCAATCACCCCAAGCTGAAGAGCTCGGCCCAAAGTGCCATCGAGGAGTGGGGGGTCGGCCCGGCGGCGGTGCGCAGCATTGCGGGGACGCTGGAGCTGCATCGCCGGCTCGAGGAGCGGCTGGCCGCTTTCAAGGGGGTGGAGGATGCCCTCTACCTGCAGTCCGGCTTCTGCGCCAACCAGGCGGCAATCCCGCCCATGGCCGGCAAGGGGGACGTCATCTTCACGGACCGGCTGAACCACGCGAGCATCATCGACGGCTGCAGGCTCTCCTCGGCGAAGGTGGTGGTCTATGAGCACTGCGACGTGGCTGACTGCGAGCGGGTCATCAAGGAAAACCTGGGGCAGTTCCGGCGCGCCCTGCTGATCACCGACGGCGTCTTCTCGATGGACGGCGACATGGCGCCGCTGGACCGGCTCTACCAACTGTGCGGGCGCTACGGCATCATCACCATGGTGGACGACGCCCACGGGGAGGGGGTGGTCGGGCGCGGCGGGCGCGGCATCGTGGATCACTTCGGACTTAACGGCAGATTCGATCTCGAGATAGGCACGCTCTCCAAGGCGTTCGGCGTCATGGGTGGCGTGATCGCCGGGCGGAAGAGCGTCATCGACTGGATCCGCCAGAAGGCGCGCCCCTTCCTTTTTTCCAGCGCCGTGACGGCGGCCGACACCGCCGCCTGCCTCGCCGCCGTGGAGCTGCTGGAGGAAAGCACGGAACTGGTGGAAAAGCTTTGGGAGAACACGCGCTACTTCAAGGAGGGAATGAAGCTGGCAGGTTTTGACACCGGCGCGAGCGTCACGCCGATCACTCCGGTCATGCTCGGCGATGCCTCGCTCTCCCAGCAGTTCTCGCGCAGGCTGTTTGACTCCGAGCCCGGCCTGTTCGCCATGCCGATCGGCTTTCCCACCGTGCCCCAGGGGAAGGCGCGCATCCGCGTCATGATCAGCGCGTCACATAGCCGGCAGGACCTCGACCTGGGGCTGGAGATCTTCTCCAGGGTCGGCAGGGAGCTCGGCGTTGTCAGATGAGGTGAGACCCTGTACCGCAAGGCCGGCCTTTCACCCTCCCCCACCCCCCACTGCCATTAAGTTAATCTCCTACCTGCTGCTCGCTCCCCCTCCCNNGTGCGGCGTGCGGGAAATTAGCACGGACGTTAACTTAATGGCAGACCTGCAGATGTAGGTCGGGTTAGCCCGCAGGGCGTAACCCGACGTGCAGTTGACGTGGCCGGAAGGGGTGTCGGGTTACGCTACGCTAACCCGACCTACGGGACTACGGGACTTTGAATCGGGTCGACCTGCTGAAATGGAAATGGCGGCCTTCCGGCCGCCATTTCGTGTGCTTTACCAGCTACACTTTCTGGACTTTGGGCGCCTTGAGCGCCCGGGGGTTGCAGAGATACGAGGGATGATTGGCCTTCGCCTTGCATTTGTTGCAGTAAACAATCGGTCTTAGCTCGAGACGGTCAATCTCCTCAAGCTTCCCGTCCTTTTTCAATTTGCAGATGCGTTCCTGGTGTCCGGCCGGCTTCCCACTCTGCTCCTTCTCTCCCATTCACTACTCCCTTTTTCACGCTCAACCCTCACGGCCTGCGATAATGAATGTCAACTCCAAGCATTCTAATCTGAATCGGTGTGTAAAGGAAGAGGTTCTTTTACCTTCCGGCACAAAGGGCCAGGGTGACCAGGACCGGAAAGAGGTTGAGACAGGCGAATAGCGCCGCCTCGCAGCGCTTGACGGCGGTAATGAGAAGGGGGGCGCACAAGGCGGCACACCAAAGGGCGGGATTTCCTCCAACTATGCCGAAGGCGGGGAGCATCATGGCACCGGCTATCATGGCGACGATCCAGAGCCCGCAGACGGGAGCGACTCCTCTCCCATACCCCGAGGGGGCGAAGAGCGGGAAGCCGGCGCGCCGGTAATCGTCGGCATGACGGCGCTGCAACAGCCAGAAATGGGGAACCTGCCAGAGGTACAGGATCCCCGCGAGCAGAATCACCCGGAAGTCGGCGGGGCTTCCGCCGGCAACGCACCAGCCGATCACCGGAGGTGCCGCGCCGCACAGGGCGCCCAGCGCCAGCGCGAAGGAGGTGCGGCGTTTCAGCGGCGTGTAGATGGCCAGATACCAAAGGAGCGCCGCCGTTCCGATGAGCGCGGGGAGAACACCGCCGATGGCGACGACGATCGCGAGCCCTGAACCGAGGCATCCGACGCCAATGATGATGGCCGCAGCCGCTGACAGCTCACCTTTAGGGATCGGGCGGTTCCTGGTGCGCTGCATCAGGGGGTCGGACTCTCGCTCCAGCACCTGGTTCAGGGCCGACCCTGCCGCGGCCAGGAACGATACGCCGACGAAGAGCGCGCAAAGGGTGGAGGTCACGGGCCCGGCCGGGAAGAGCAGATATCCTCCCAGCGCGGAGATGCCGTTCATCATTACCAGGCGCAACCGAAAAAGGCGGGAGAGTATCAAGATCATTTCAGTTCCTTGAGGTACTCGACCAGCGCCGTCACCTCCGCCTCCTGCAAATCGCCGGTCACCGGCATGATCGGAGGGAAACCCTCGACTACCGCGGCAGCTGGGGCCAGGATGGACTCCCGCAGATAGGCCTCATCCGTCAGCAGCTGTGTCTGTTTTCCCCCCTTGGTCACCATTACCTTTCTGCCGAAGATCCCCTTGAAGCTCGGCCCGATCTTTTTGGTGCCGTCCAGCGAATGGCAGCCGAGGCAGGCGTATTTTTCCAGAAGCGCCAGCCCCGCCTGTACCGCCCCCTTTTTCTCCTCATTGAGCCAAGCTTCGAACTGTTCCGGCGGGATCGCCTCCACCGTGCTGATCATCGCGGAATGGTTGGTGCCGCAATACTGGGAGCAGAAGATGTCGTATGAGCCGGGCCTGGTGGCGACGAACCAGACGTGGTTCTTCATGCCGGGGACCGCGTCCCGCTTGATCCGGAAGGCGGGCATGTAGAAGCCGTGCAGCACGTCGCGCGACTCGAGATTCACCTGTACCGGCTTTCCGATCGGCACGTAGAGCTTGCTGCTGGTCTTGCCGTTTTCGTACTGGAAACTCCAGGACCACATCCGGGCCACCGCCGTCGCCTGCATGGCACCCGGCGGAACATCCCTCAATGTCAGGTACCCGGACCAGCCGTAGTAGAACATGGCCAGCACCAGCAGGGTCGGCAGCCCGGTCCAGATGATCTCAAGCCAGAGGCTCCCCTCCTGCTGCGAGGTCGGCTCGGGCGCGCGTGAGCGGTGGTAGCGTATCACGAACCAGAGCATCGCCACGGTGATGACGACCAGCAGCACGAGGCAGGCCCCGAAGATGAAGATGAAGACCGGGTCGACCGCTTGTGTCGTCGTTATCAGCTGTTTATCCACGCTCACCCCTCTAGCGGTAGAGTACGTCGAAAAAGGTAAACCCGATGAATGTTGCCAGGGTAACCAGGGCCACGAACAGGATGATGCGGAAGAGCCGCGCCTCGTATTTCATGTGCATGAAGAAGGCGATCACCAACCCGGACTTGAGGCAGGCGATGGCAAGCGCCGCCCAGACCTTGCCGGCACCCAGGTCGACCCGGGTGATCAGCACCGTCGCCACGGTCAGGACCAGCAGCGTGAGCCAGACCGCGGTCAGCTTTCGGTAACTCACGATATGTTCAGCGGTGTCATTAGTCATGGATAGGCTCCGAATCCAATACAGGTGAGTCAAGGGCGTCGCACACGGATGCAACGGAAACATACGGATAAAGTCAGGTGAACCTGAAGAGTCAGGTGAACCTGAAGAGTCAAAGGTTTACCCGAAGGTCAAAGGTTTACCCGAAGGTCAAAGGTTTACCCATACGATTTTATCTTGATCTACCTGCCTTTATCCGCGTGTTTCCGTTTAATCCGTGTGCGACGCCCTTGATTTGGGCCTTAGATTTGGTCTTTACAGGATCAAGTAATAGAGCGGGAAGATGAAGATCCAGACCAGATCCACCAGGTGCCAGTAGAGCGTCCCGTTTTCCAGGGTGATGTTGTCCCCCGCATGTACGGCTCCGCTTTTCACCTTGGCCCCGATCCAGGCGAGGACCGCCGCTCCGATCACCACATGGATCCCATGCAGCCCGGTGGTGATGTAGTAAAGTCCGAAAAAGACGGACTCGCCGGGCGCCCCCGCGATCAGCTTGGCGGAACCGGGATAGATGCCGTGGTTGATCTTGGCGCTCCACTCGACATACTTGATCACCAGGAATACCCCGGCGCAGGCCAGCGTCCCGGACAGAAGCGCCATGGTGGCACGCGCTTCCCCTCGCTTGACGGAGGTTACGGCCATGGCCGCGAAGAGGCTGCTGGTAAGAAGCACCACCGTGTTGGCGGCGCCATAGGTCACGTCCAGCTCACGGCCGGCCGCGGCGAATTCATGCGGGTAGCGCGCCAGGTAGACCGAGTAGAGGATGAACAGCCCGCCGAACAGCAGCAGTTCGGTGAACAGAAACAGCCACATGCCGAGCTTCGCCCCGACGTTATCCTTGTGCTCCGGATGACTCATGGTATCCCCGCTCCCTTGAAGTCATAGGGGGCATGCGTGACCACCGGCTCCTCCTCGAAGTTCTCGGTGGGAGGGGGCGTCGGGATGCTCCACTCAAGGGTGGCCCCGCCCCAGGGATTCCCCAGGAACGGCTCCCCCCGTAAAAGCCCGCGCCAAAGGTTCACCACCATGATGATCAGTCCGGCGGCAAGGATCCAGCTCCCGACCGTCGATACCAGGTTCAATTGGGCAAATTCAGGGAGGTAATCGTAGTAGCGCCGCGGCATCCCCTGCATCCCCAGCACCTGCATGGTGAAATAGACGATGTTGAATCCCACGAACATGAGAGCCCAGCCGATGAGCGCCGGTTTCTCGCGATACCTGCGCCCGTAGAACTTAGGGAGCCAGTAGTGAGCCGCGGCGAAGAAGGCGAAACCGGTGCCGCCGAACATCACGTAGTGAAAGTGGCCCACCACGAAATGGGTGTCATGCACATGGATGTCGGTGGCGGCAGCACCCAGGATGAGACCGGAGAGCCCGCCGATGGAGAAGAGCAGGATGAAGGTGAGCGCAAAGAGCATGGGCGCCTCCAGCGATATCGATCCCTTGTAAAGGGTGGAGACCCAGTTGAATACCTTGATTGCGGAGGGTATGGCGACGATGAAGGTGAGAAACGAGAAGACCATGACCGCGGTGTCGCTCATGCCGCTGGTGTACATGTGGTGCCCCCAGACCAGGGAACCGGCGGCGGCGATGGCGACGCTGGAGACGGCAATCATCTTGTAGCCGAAGATCGGCTTTCTGGAGAATACCGGGATGATCTCCGAGATCACCCCCATCGCCGGGAGGATCATGATGTAGACCGCAGGATGCGAGTAGATCCAGAAGAGGTGCTGGAACATGATCGGGTCGCCGCCGCGCCCCGGATCGAAGAGCCCGATACCCAGGGTCCGTTCGGCGATCACCATGACCAGCGTGATGGCGATGATCGGCGTCGCCAGGATCTGCACCCAGGCGGTCGCATAAAGCGACCAGACGAAGAGCGGCAGGCGCCCCCACCCCATCCCTTCCGCCCTGAGCCTGTGTATCGTTGTGACGAAGTTGATCCCGGTCAGGATCGAGGAGAAGCCGAGGATGAAGACGCCGAAAACGGCGAGCGAGACGTTGGTGCCGGTGCGCGCGCTGAAGGGGACGTAGAAGGTCCAGCCGGTGTCGGGGGCGCCGCCGCCGGTGAAGAGCGCGCTCAGCACGATCAGCGCCCCGATGGCGTAGAGCCACCAGGAGAGGAGGTTAAGGCGCGGGAAGGAGACGTCGCGGGCGCCGATCTGTATCGGCATGACCAGGTTGCCGAAGGAGGCCGGTATGCCCGGAATGATGAAGAGGAAGATCATCACCACGCCGTGCACGGTGAAGAGCGCGTTGTAGGTCTGGGCATCGACCAGGGTGCGTCCGGGGGCCATCAGTTCGAGTCGCAGCAAAAGTCCCAGGATTACGCCGACCAGGAAGAACCCGAGCACCGAATAGAGGTAGAGCAGGCCGATTCTTTTGTGGTCCGTGGAGAGGATCCAGGATTTGATCCCGGTCCTCCCGGTATCCTGCCAGAATCCGTCTGTAACGGGTGCTCCCTTTTCTGCCGAACTCATTTTGCCCCCAAAGCATTAAAAAACATCTCGTTGCCAAGCTCCAGCCTGGCAGCGAGGGAAAAGTAACTATCTCTTTCCAGCTTTCATCTCGTTCCCAAGCTCCAGCGTGGGAACGGGAAACGTAATATTTCTGCTTTCAGCTTCTACCAACTCCCCTCCCCCCGGAGGGGGGAGGTTGGGAGGGGGGAAGCTGCGGCTTTTATGACTCTTGCCAACCAGTACGAGCACCCCTAGAACTCTCCCTCCCCTTCAAGGGGAGGGTTGGGGTGGGGATGGGTCCAATCCGGCGCCAGGACATCCCCCATCCCCCTCCTGACCTCCCCCTTGAAGGGGGAGGCGGAAGATTGGGGCCAATCAGGCCAGTCCACCCCTTCTCCTCCCATCAAGGGGTGGAGCATATTAGGGGGAAGACCAGCAGTAATCAGGTTTTCCGTTTCTTTCTGGCGCCGCCGGTCAGGACCAGAAAGGCGAAAAAACCGCCGCAGCAAAGGATGACGACCGTGGCGCTGACGCGCAGCAGGTTGAACTGGTAGCTCTTTTGGGCCGGATCGAAGCTGAAGCAGTACGACACCACCTTCCTGATGGTGGTCCCGGTCCTTCCCTGGCCCGCCTCTACCAGCGCCAGGGTCACGTCCTTGGAGAGGAAGCTCGTGCCGTACAGGTAACGGACGATTTTCCCGTCACCCGTCACCACGAAGCTCGCCACCGGATGCATGAAGTCGCGCCCACGGCGCTGGAAGCGGTAACCCGCCGCCTCGGTCAGCCTCCGTATGTTTGCCGCGTCGCCGGTCAGAAAGCGCCATGCCCCCGGCGGGAAGGGGGCGTTCATCGCGGCAAGATACATCCTCTGGGAGCCCGCGGCAAGCTGCGGGGTCTCCGTCTCGTCGATGCTCACCGACAGGACCCGGTAATCGACCCCCGGCGTCCGCCTGATGGCCGGCAGCACCTGGGCCAGGCCTCCCTGCAGAAAGTTGCAGACGTTGGTGCAGCCGTAGTACACGGGGACGATGATGGTCGGCCCGGTGATCAGCTCACCCAAACGCAGCGTGCGACCCGTCTCATCCCGGAAGGTCGTGTCGAGAGGGATCATGGCTCCCAAACGTTCGTCCAACCCCACCTGCACGCCGTCTTCCCGCGCCGACGCAGAACCGGGGTTCCGGCCTTTGCCGGCATCCTCTTCCACATGGGCAACGGAGAGCTGCGGGAGGAGCAGGAGCGCCATCACCACCGCAATCAGCAGCTTGCCTTGCGAACCGAGCCGGCGGGCGATATGTTTTCCCATGAGTATTCCAATCATTTCACGCTCATTATATGGCAAACTTTCAGGGTGTCCAATGGCAACGGTCAAAATCCATCCCTCTCCATGAGCCGCACCGGCCATAACTTTGTCTGATTGGCAACCAACCCCGCCTGCGGCCGCGTTTTTGTCCCTGAGTAGAATTACCGTACTGTCCCCATCCCCCCTGACCCCACTGCCATTAAG
>DNRQ01000031.1 GCA_003499925.1 Geobacter sp. | reverse complement strand
TAACCGTCCCTGGCTACTCGACCTCTGGATTCGCGCTACCATTGGAGCATGCCAAGGCTGCCGCGAATAGATATTGAGGGGGTGCTTCATCACGTAATGATCCGCGGGATCGAGAAGAGAGACATTTTCCTCGACGACCGCGACCGGTCCGATTTTCTCGATCGCTTCTCCCGACTGCTCGTCAAGACCAAGACCGAATGTCTCGCCTGGAGTCTCTTATCAAACCACGCACACGCCCTTCTCCGCCCTACTAAGGGCAAGGGTACCTTGCCGGGATTGATGCAGCGCCTGCTGACCGGTTATGCCGTCGTCTTCAACCTTCGCCATCATCGTTGCGGCCGCCTCTTCCAGAACCGATACAAGTCGATTGTGTGCGAGGAAGACTCCTATTTTCTGGAACTCGTCCGCTACATTCACCTCAATCCCCTGCGAGCCGGCCTCGTTCCCTCGATGCGGAAGCTTGACACCTACAGATGGTGCGGGCATGCCGGCATCATGGGGCGCGCTCTTCTGCCCGGCCAAGTCATTAACGAGGTCCTCCAGATGTTCGATGACAACCCAATGACGGCGAGAAGGAAATATCACGATTTCGTGGCCGAGGGTGTCGCCTTGGGCAGAAGAGACGAACTTGTCGGCGGAGGCCTGAAGCGCCGTCTGGCTCTATCCGGCCCCCAGGATTTCGAGGCCTACGACGAAAGAATTCTCGGCAGCGGAGAATTCGTCGAGGACGTCTGGCATGCGACAGAAACGTCGAAGTCAGTAGCGGCTACACCTCCCTCTTTGGATGAGATCGTCGAGCGGGTGTCTGCTTTTTTCGGCATCCATGCCTCCTCCGTGCAGCAGGGGAGCAAACAGAGGCAGATTTCGACCGCCAGGGCCGTGATATGCTTTATTGCCGTGAAAGTGTTCGGGTACACCGGAGCCGAACTGACGAAGCACATCAAAATGTCAGAATCCGGAATCGTACTGGCCGCCAGAAGAGGAGACACTCTTTACTGCATGACGCCGGGTTTATCGGAACTTTTTGATAGCGCTCAGGCCGGCTATCTACCCGGCAAACGTCCTGGATGATCCCATTTAAATCGCGTGTGTTTTCGAGTTTCAAAGAACGGTGTGTTACGTCCCGCGTTAAACCCGGAGAGTTTTCCCGCCCTATTTTAGGTGGGACGAGAGGGTTTGTCCCAAGCTGCTAGAGGAGAATCGCAGCCCTGAAGCAGCCTGGGACAAAGGGGTCAGAACGGCTCGTCTCCGTCTTCGGCTTTGCAGTTGTTGCTCGTGTAAATCCGGTCTCGCGCTTCTCGTTCTTGTGCATCGGCGAACCGGTTTATTCGCCTGTGGTAGTGCTGCTCGAAGGATCGACACATTTCGTGCAAGAATTCCGAGATGGCGTGTACCGATTCGTCTGAGAGTTCGTCGGGTGGATAGACGAACAGTACTGGTGAGTCGCCGCTTTTCATGTCACCTCCTCCATGGCTGCTCTCAGGAGATCGTCCGTCAGGTGGTTCAACCCTTTGGTAACGGCTAACCGCATGGCCGTTTTCAGGATATTCCCCGCCTTGCGCGGTATGCCCTGAGACCCCTGGAGCAGCAACTCAAGCCCTGAGTCAGACATAAGCGTCTGCTTGCAGCCGGCGCTTTGCAGACCATGCTTGATCAGGCTCGCGAAGCGCTCCCGCTCGGTTATCGGCGCGAAGTGAATGCGCAGGTGGAGGCGGCTCGCCATCGCCGCCAAGTGGCCACGGGTAAAGGATTGCGCCAGGGCCGAATGTCCTACGAACCAGACCGTCATGAGGTCGCGTGAGTCGAAGGCGAAGTTCAGGTTATGTTGCTAACAACATAACCTGAATTATGTTGTGTGTTCACTTATGTTACGATGACGACACATGTGGCTGAATTTTAACGTCATTATCTAATTTGACATCACATAAGCATTTCCTGACCATGAATGGACAATCCCAACAAAAGGAGGTCCGGCCGTGTTCAGCACTCTATTCATCAAGCCCCAAACTATTACCTGCCACACCAATTCCCCGTATCGAGAAGAACGAGAACAATATCTTTGTCACTGTAAAGAACAAGGATATACGTTCTCGACCCAACGGTTGATCGCAAGAGAACTACTCCGAATTGCACTGAAGTTACCGATTTGCCCTGAGCGTGGCGTAACTATCGAGCAGGTCCGAGTGGCTGCCATTGGCTGGAAGAATCCGGAACCATATTGTGATCAGAAACAGGATCTTAACCGGGCCCAGATTCGATTCATTCAGGTAGCAAGATCGTGGCTGCGCTTTCTGGGCTATTGGCGTGAGCCGGAAAAAACGATCCCGTTCAAGCAACTGATGGATGATTTTAGGGCATGGATGCAATACGAACGAGGTCTTACCCCTTTGACTATTGATCGGCAATGCGGGCACCTCAGACTGTTCCTGTGCTGGTATGGCTCTTTCTGTTGCCAATTCGCTGCTGTCTGCCTCTCCGATGTCGATGCGTTTCTTGCCGATTACGGCAGCAGGGGCAACTGCCGAATTTCGGTTAAAAACATGGCAACAGCGCTCAGATCATTCTTCAAGTACGCAGGTGAACAAGGGTGGTGCTCAGCAAATATCGCTCAAGAGATCCATGGCCCACGGATCTTCGCCCAAGAGCAACTGCCACTGGGTCCTTCCTGGCCAGATGTAACTCGCCTGATAGCCAGCATGGAGACTGGAAGTGCCCGTGACATCCGGAACCGCGTACTGGTGATGCTTCTCGCAATCTACGGATTCAGGGCATCAGAGGTTGCAACCCTTAGACTAGAGGATATCGATTGGGAACAGGGCCAGATCTCTGTATCGCGAGTCAAACGCAGGGGACAGCAGACATATCCCTTGGTCCCCCAGGTCGGCAACGCCATCATTCGCTACTTACAAGAGGTGCGCCCTCAATCTCCATATAGAGAGATATTTCTCTCCCTTACCCACCCCTATCGGCCAATCACCCGCAGAAGCCTTTTCGATATGACAAGTATTCGTATGAAAGAACTCGGCATCAAGGCTCCCCATCTAGGACCGCATTCCTTGCGGCACTCATGCGCCAGCCATTTGCTCGCTGAAGGTCTCTCCATCAAGGAAATTGGCGATCATCTGGGACATCGCAGTTCTGCCGCGACAAAGATCTATGTCAAGGTAGATCTCGCAGGTCTCAGGGAAGTTGCAACGTTCGATGCCGGAGGTCTCTTATGAATCTCTCTCAACTTATCGTCGAGTATGTCTCTTTCAAGCAGGCCATGGGTATGCGTTTCAGGTCTGAAGCCGCAATTTTTAAGACGTTTCAGAGGTGTGTCGGAGACATGGACCTCGCAGCAATCGACCCGGACGCAGTTTCGGCCTTCCTTGCCGGAAGGGGGGTGATTACAGCCACCTGGCATTTGAAGTATCGCACTCTTGACGGGTTATTTCGGTTCGCGGTGAGCCATGGGTATAGCGACTCCAAGCCACTTCCCCTAACCCTGCCAAAGCTGTCAGAGCCGCAAGTACCGTATATCTACAGCACCGAGGAACTATGCAAACTACTGGCAGCGACCGACACTCTGGAGGCATCGAACAGCCCACTTCAGGCGGCCACATTCAAAACGCTGATCCTGGCCCTATACGGCACGGGCATGAGGATCGGAGAAGTACTTTCTTTGACCATATCGGATATGAATCTTGCCGAGAGCCTGATCACCGTCCACGACAGCAAATTCTACAAGACCCGACTCGTCCCCATCGGGCCAAGGCTAACCAGTCATCTCCAGACCTATCTGGACAGGCGGCGTCAGTTGCCTGTCCATTCAGTGGAATCTTCGGCCTTTTTTGCCACCCGAACCGGTAACCCGTTGTCGTACGACTGGGTGAGAAAAATCTTCGCCCGACTACGGAATCAAGCAGGAATCCGTCGCAGGGAAGGCGCTACCTACGCCCCTCGGATTCATGACCTAAGGCACACCTTTGCCGTTCACCGACTGGAGCTCTGGTATCGTGAAGGGGCCGATGTGCAACGTTTGCTACTCCATTTATCTACCTATCTGGGGCACATAGATGTATCGCAGACCCGATACTACCTTCAAATGACCCCTGGTTTGCTGCATGAAGCCGGCAAGCGCTTTGAAAACTATGCATTGGCGGGGGTGGCCCATGACTGATATGACGCTGGTAGGCCCTTGGGTTCGTCGTTTTCTCATGGAACACCTGATTGGAGAACGCAACCTGACGCGTAATACCCAGGCGAGTTACCGCGACGCGTTAGTTCTGATGCTCCCGTTTGCTGCCGCTCATGTTGGCCTCCCTATAGAACGCCTGTCCCTTGAGCACCTCTCTCCTGAACTGATCCGCAGCTTCCTGCTGTATCTGGAGCAGCAGCGCGAGTGTTCAGTGGCAACCCGCAATCAGCGCCTCGCCGCAATTCATGCCTTTGCGCACTTTATCGGCGAACGCAGCCCGGAACATCTCTCTTGGTGCAGCAAAATCAGAGCAGTCCCTTTCAAGAAGACCTCACGGCCGATAATGTCTTATTTGGACAAACCGGAGATGGATACCCTACTGGACACCCCAAACTCCACAACAAAACAAGGGATGCGAGATTACGCCTTGCTCCTTTTCCTTTACAATACCGGTGCCCGAGCAGACGAAGCAGCTAGAGTTACAGTAAACGATCTCAATTTCGACAGTTCATCATCAGTCAGTATTTCGGGTAAGAGAGGCAAGATCCGTATCTGTCCTTTGTGGGATCTGACGGCCAACACACTGCAATCCCTTATTGCGGGGCGCAAGGACGGCCAACAGGTATTCCTCAATTGTCGGGACCAGGCAATCACACGATTCGGGGTCAATGCAATTGTGAAACGCTATGTACTCAAGGCGAGCAAAAAGGTCTCATCATTAAGCTCCAAACGGGTGAGCACACACACCATCCGACATACAACAGCAGTCCATTTGCTTCGCGCCGGGGTAGACATTAACACGATCCGCGCATGGCTGGGCCATGTCTCACTCGATACCACAAACATCTATGCAGAGGTAGATCTGGAAATGAAGGCTAAGGCTCTCGCGCACTGCGAGATATTCACACCAGAGGAATCCACAAAACACTGGAATGACCAACCGGATCTCATGGCGTTTTTGAAAGCACTCTAAGTCTCAAGGCGGTTGTACTTATGTTACGTGTTTTGAACAAATATCCAACAAAAGCCGAAGGTTATAACTGCTTCAACACATAAGTGAACACACAACATAATTCAGGAAGGCCGGGAAGTCCCTGAAGAAGTCCAGTGGCAGGTTCTGCGCCTCATCGATGATCCATACCGGAAGGATGTGCTTGCCGTCGGCAAGCTCGGTGATCCTCGCCTTGATGTCGCGCCAGAGCTGGGATCGTCGATAGGACGGTTCGAGTCCCAGCTCAAGAGCCAGCTGGCGATAGATGTCCACGCGCCCGAAGTCCGTCTCGGCCATATAGATTACCTGGTAGCGGTGCGGGTTAAGCCCGTCGGCGATCAAACGCAGCGCCGAGGTCTTCCCGACCCCTGGGTCTCCTGTCAGAAGCGCCACTCCCGGATTCTCCAGGAGCCACTGAGACATTCCGGGGGTCCAGGCATTGATAAATTGACAACTCGGGATATGATTGCGCCATGTCTCGAAAGGAACGCCTCCACCTACCCGGGGCCGTTTCCTGCGGGGCAATGATCGTCGGGACATATTCACTGACGACAAGGAGCTCCGCCTCTACTCCATCCTGGACCACGCCTTCAAGCGCTTCCCGTTCAAGATCCACTCGTTGTGCCTCATGACCACCGACATCCACTGGGGCCCTGAGGGAACCCTGAGTAGGCTTCCGATTTCCTCACCGCAAAAGTCATAAGGCCGAGCATGGTTACGCTTAAGTTGTACCAAACTAATGCATGACGGCCGAACCTCGCCGTGTCCCTGCGACTGATCCCCTTCTCCTTGACTTAAAAATTCGCGACGAATAAACTTGAGATGACTCTCCCATTAAAAGGATGAGCGGCGCCCGGTAAAGGTCGGCTCGTGTTCGCCGACTCCTTTCACCCGTGGGAAAGAGTCGGCAGTCACAAGGAAAGGAGATCACAGTGAAAACCATACTTGAAACCCTTACCGAGGATGGATCGTTTCAGACACTGCTCTCGACACTGGAGATGGCGGGTCTGGCCGAAAAGCTGAAACAGCCCGGCCCCTTCACCCTGTTCGCCCCCAATGACGCAGCTTTTCAGCGGGTGGACCTGGAAGAGATAACCCGTGACAGGGGGAATCTCGCCTCCATTCTCGGCTATCACATGCTTTCAGGAAAGATGAGCACGGCCGAGATCGGTCGGAACGAAACCCTCTATACCGAGATCGGCAAATCCCTCACGGTCCACCTGGAGGAAGGCCGGCCGGTAATAGATAACGGCAAGTATCTGCAAACCGACATCGAGTGCTCCAACGGGATCGTCCATGTCATCGACAACGTGTTTCTGCCGCAGTTTTCCGGCTGGTACTGCGGCTGCTGCTGAACCTGGATAAATGGCACAGCTGATCCGTCAAGCCCGACCGGTACTGTCTCTTTGTCGGCAGGGTTGGTTCAGTCGGCAGGGTTGGTTCAGTCGGCAGGGTTGGTTCAGTCGGCAGGGTTTGTTCAGTCGGCAGGCTGGCGGGGCTTGGCGAGGTGAAATTGTGCAGGATCAGGGATAGCAATAAGGCACGGACGGACCGAGGGACCATGCTCCGGAAAACGCGGGCACATGTCACCTCAAGCTCATTCTGTGGATTCTCTCTGGAGGTATTTGTCACAAGGCTGCCCCGTCTTCATGCGCGGCACGTCCAGCACGGCATATATGGTACAGCGCCCCTTGATATTGAGCTTACAGTCCAGGAGACTGCATACCACATAGGCACGGTCGTTCGGGCCAACCAGAAGCTCATCCAGTTTGTCCACAACATCGGTGTTCCTGCCGGCCAACGCAGCGACATGTGTCAATTCATCTTCCATAAATCACCGCCTCCAGATCGAATTGAATCCATACTCACAATGGAAAAGAATCTAACACATACCACCAGAATTGGGAAGTTCAAATATACCATGGCACCTGCCGCCTTGCTGCCATCCCTGGCTCGCTCTTCGCCACCGTGCTCCTCGATAGGGGGGATAAGGCACCCGCATAGCCGGCCCGACCCCGGACGGGTATCTTACAGATTTTGCATAATAGTCGGCGTCAATGAGGAAAAGCTTTGACGTTCACCTACTGACAGTGGTAGCATCCCCTTAGGTAACACTTTTATGCATTGAGGTATATCGGCGCGCCCTGTCTGATATTACCATTGCTGCAGCGTTTCGTCGCTGCCGGGGAGGTCACTATGTCAGACATGAAGGAATCTCTCATAATGATGAGAGACATGGCGAAATCCCGCATCCAGATGCTCAAGGACGGAATTACTTTTCATGACGATGCGAAGAAGGCTTTCTATCTGCGGGAATACGAGTCAAAGCTGCGCGAACTCGACCATCAGATCCGTCGTCTCAGCCTGACGCTGGTCCGGCCCGGTCACTGATTGTGCGGTGACATCGGCTCTGGAAACTCCAACCAATCGCAATCGAGAACAAAAAGAAAGGCCCCGGTCCAATAACCGGGGCCTTTCCACTTTCATGGGCACTGGGCGTCGAGCCGGCGCTCGTTACGCCTTCTCCACCTTGACCTCAACCAGGTTGCAGCTCCCCTTTAAAAGGGCGTTGCCGTTCAGCTCCCTGAAGTGCGAGGGGACGAAGAGAAGTCCCGGCTGAAGCTTGGCGCTGATCCTGGCCGGTGCGGTGACCGCGCCGATAGCCGAGCTCACCTTGACCGCGCCCCCTTCGACAATGCCCAGGGCGGTTGCATCGACAGGGTGCAGCTCCACGTACCCCGCGGGCGAGACGGTGAGGTTGTTCTGCGAGCGGGTGGTCGAGGTCCCGTTGTGGAAGCCGATCGGGCCGACCAGCAGCTGGAACTTCGGAAGTGCCGCGGCGGCACCCCGGGACAGCGGAGCAAATCCCGGCGCGGCTTTTGCTTTTGCCGCGTGCTTGACGATACCCTTACCGGAACTGTCGACAAGGTAGCTCCTGGAAAGCGCGGCGATCTCCTTCATGATCAGGGCGGCTGTACCCTGCTGGGGCGAGGAGGTGAGCCTGCTGTAGAGGTCGGCAATGATCTCCCCATCCTCCCTGGCTTCGCCAGGAGCGTTCACCGCCTTGAAGATCGCCTGCACCCGGTTGTCGGAGGAGGTGAAACTGCCGCTCTTCTCGGCGGCTGCTGCGGCCGGGAGGACCACGTGGGCCGACTCCAGCGAGTCCCCCCGGAAGATGTCCTGCACGATGAGAAGCTCGAGCTTTGCCAGCGCCTTCCTGATCCTGGCGTTGTCCGGAAAGCCCGTCAGGTCGCAGCCCAGGAGGTAAAGCGCCTTGATGCTCCCCTGCTCGATCCCCTCGATGATGCCCCAGAGCTCCTTGCCCGGTGCGCCCGGCAGCCTGCTCCCCCAGCTCTGCTCGAAGGCTGCGCCTTCGGAAAGCTCCTGCAGACCCGGGAGGGTGTCGGGAGAGACTCCCATGTCCAAAAGCCCTACGGTGTTGTTCTTCGCGTGGATCGGGAAGATCCCTCCCCCCGCCTCACCCGCCGAACCGGTCAGCACGGCAAGATCTGCCAGTGCCGCGATCTTGGCCGCTGCGTCGCAGCTGCGGATCAGGTCGCTTCCGAATACCAGGGCGACCCGGCTCTTCCCTGCGATGAGCGCCGCAGCGTCACTGAAAGCGGCCTCGCCGACGCCGCACTCCCTGGAGAGCTCCGCCAGCGACAACGCGGCGAGCTCCTTCTTTATCCCCTCCCCCCCGGCGGGAACCGCGGCACCCGAGTCAAGGAGCGCCTTCATCAGCCCGTAGATCAGCGCCAGCTCGCGTCCGGGGAGGTTTTTCAGGTGCACGTTGGAGAACTTCTTGAGCTTCACGTCGCGCATGTTCACCAGCACGAGCTTGGCATCCCTCTTGGTCGCCGCCTTGATGACGCGGTACTCGGTCCCGGTAGCCTCCGCGTTCAGATCGGACCCGAAAACGATGATCGCCTCGGCGTCGTCCAGCTTGTCGATGGTGTGGCTCGCGCCGGAAAAGCCGAACCTGCGCAGCATCTGCGCCTGCGCCTGGGCGAACCCGAGGCGCGCCTCGGAGTCGATGTTGTTGGTCCCCACGGCGACGCGCAGGAACTTCTGGAACAGGAAGCTCTCCTCGTTGGTCAGCCTGGGCGATCCCAGACCGGCCACGGCGGCCGCACCGTCGCGGGCGATGATCTCCCTGAGCCTGCCGGCGGCAGCCGACAGGGCGCTGTTCCAGTCGGTGGCGGCCAGGGTGCCGGCCTGGTCACGGAGCATCGGCGCGCTCAGGCGCTCCGGGGAGGTGAGGTAGCTGTAGCCGAAGCGGCCGTTGATGCAGAGGTTGCCGTTGTTGAAGGTGTCGTCCTCGCTGGTCACCCGCGCCACGCGGCCGTCCTTGACGTGGTACTCGATCTGGCAGCCGTTGCCGCAGAAGGCGCAGACGCTCTGCACCCGGGTGAAGGACCAGGGGCGCCCCTTGAACTTGAACGGCTTGGTGATCAGCGCGCCGGTCGGGCAGGCGGCGACGCAGTTGCCGCAGAAATCGCAGTTGAGCGGCTTGCCGTCCACCGTGTCGATGATGGCCGCCTCCCCCTTGTTCACCACGGCGATGGCGTCGCAGCCGACCACCTCGTGGTCCACCTTGACGCACTTCTCGCACAGGATGCAGCGGTTGGGATCGCTCTCCACCAGCGGCCAGTCGTAACGGATCGGGCGGCGCTCCAGGAGGGCCGAGTACTCCTGCTTGGTGGCGTTCAGGCCGTAGCAGGCGTCCTGCAGATCGCACTCGCCGCCGGCGTCGCAGACCGGGCAGTCCAGCGGGTGGTTCACCAGCATGAGCTCCATCACCTTGCGGCGCATCACCTGCAGCTGCGGGGAGTTGCTGGTGACCTTGATCCCCTCCTTGACCGGGGTGTTGCACGCGGTCATGGTCCGGTCCACCCCTTCGATCTCCACGGCGCAGACGCGGCAGGCGCCGGTCGGGGAGACCTTCTGCAGCCAGCACAGCGTCGGAATCTTGATCCCGACGGTGGCCGCAGCCTCCAGTATGGTGGTACCGACTTCGACCTGCACGCTTTTGCCATCAATGGTTAAGCTGACCATATAAAAACCCCAGTTTTCAGTTATCGATATTAAATTGAAAGGCGTTGGCGGAAATGCCCGGTCAGACGGCTATCATGGCGACGCGGTAGCAGCGCAGGCATCTCTCCGCCTCGCGCACCGCCTGGCTGTTGACATAGCCCAGTTCCACCTCGCAGTAGTTCTTGTAGCTCGCCCTCTCCTTGCCGTGGATCTCCCCCTGATGCTCCCGTGAGGCGGAGTCCAGCCAGGGGACCGGCTCGTTCTTGTCGTAGACCCCGAAGTAGCTCAGGATGTCCTCCATCCGCTCTGCGTCGGTGAGCGACACCCCCTCCCCTTCCAGGTAGCGGGCGATCACGTTGGCGGCGCGGTGCCCGCTGCCGACGCAGGCGACCACGGTGAGCGGGCCGATCTCGGCGTCGCCGCCGGCGAAGACACCGTCGCAGTCGGTGATCAGCGTCCGGGACAGATCGTTCCCCATGCCGTCCTTGAGCGCCTTGCCGTCGGCCCCCTTGAGCGGGACGAACTTGGTGACGATGGTGCTCCACTTGGTGGTGTCGATCCCCGCCTCGGCAGGGATGAAGGAGAGATCGGCGTCCTGGCCGATGGCCGGGATGATGGTGTCGCACTCGATGATGAACTCGGAGCCCGGCACCGGTTCCGGACGGCGGCGCCCCGAGGCGTCGGGCTCGCCCATCGCCATCCTGATCAGCTCGACCCCCACCACCTCGTTGTCGTCGTTGGCGACCACGCGGGTCGGCAGCACCTGGAACTCGAAGCGCACCCCCTCGTCGTCCGCCCCGTCCACCTCCCAGATATCGGCGGGCATCTCCTTCCTGGAGCGGCGGTAGACCAGCACCGACTCCTCGGCCCCCTCGCGAAGCGCCACCCTGACGCAGTCGATGGCNNGGTGTTCCCCCCCCCGACCACGAAGACCTTCTTTCCCATGCCGGTGGGAAGCCCCAGGTAGACGTTTCTCAGGAAGTCGATGCCGCCGGTCAGGAAGCCCTTGTACCCCTTGTCCTCCCCTTCCACCCCCATCGGCTTGGAGCGGTGCGCGCCGGGCGCCAGGAAGACCGCGTCGAACCTCTCCCTGAGTTCGGCGAGGCTTACGTCCTTCCCCACCCGGGTGTTGTAGATGATCTCCACGCCGAGCGCGGAGATGATGTCGATGTCGCGCTGCAGCAGGTGCCGCGGCTGACGGTAGGGGGGGATGCCGACGGCGACCATGCCGCCTCCCAGGGGAAGCGCCTCGTAAATGGTGACCGGGTAACCCTCGAGCGCCAGATAATAGGCGGCCGCAAGCCCCGCGGGACCGGCACCCACCACGGCCACTTTCTTCCCCTTTTTCGCCTTGGGGACCATGGGGGGGAGATGGCCGTGCTGCCACTCGTAATCGGAGGCGCTCCGCTTGAGCGTCATGATGCTGATCGACTCGTCCACGTTCTTCCTGCGGCAGGCGGTCTCGCAGGGGTGCGGGCAGACCCTGCCGCAGACCGAGGGAAGCGGCATGGAATCGCGCACCGCGGCGAGCGAATCGCCGAAGCGGTAATCCTTCACCGCCTCGATGTAGGCCGGGATGTCGATGTGCGCCGGGCACTTGTCCATGCAGGGCGCGGTGTACTTGTCGATGTAGCGGAACTCGGAGGAGAGGCTCTTGGCGCCCCGGATGTAGTTCAGGAAGGCGTCGCGGAAGTGGGTCACCGCATCGATCACCGGCACCGAGGAACTCGGGCAGAGCGTGCACTTGCAGTGCTTGAGCAGCTCGCCCAGGTCCAGGATGGTGTCCAGGTCCCGCTCGCTGCCGCGCCCCTCGACGATGGCCAGCAGTGCGTCCATGATGACCCGCGTCCCCTTCTTGCCCGGGGTGCACTTGCCGCAGACGTAACGGGTCTGCACCCGCTTCATGTACTCGGCGACCATGGCCGGTATGTCCACATCCTTGTTGTACAGGATGATGCCGTCCCAGCCGATGAAGGCCGAAAGCGGTTTCTCGCCGTCATAAGTCACCGGAAGCCTGAAGCTCGCCGCCTTCGCCTCGCCGCCTTTGCGGTTATCTACTATGCTTCTGCCCCAGCTGGAAAAAACCACCTCTGCCACTTAGGCCTCCGAAATAGCTGTAAAATTCGCCAATTTTTCGGCTAAATAATTACATTCATTATGTAAATCATGCGGGTCAGATTGTATACAGTATCCAGTTTTTACCACATCACACACCTCTAATCAAGGGAAAAATCATGCGGAGAATCGGCGTTCTAGGTCGTATACGGTTCGGGGCTCCAATAGTCGCTCGACGGAGCAGCTCGCGCTGCAATTAACTGTTGTCTTTATGCCGTTTTCGCCATACCATTCGCGGGGGGCAGGCAGGGGGGCTCGGTGCGGCCGGCAGCGCGACCGCCTGCGGAGCGGAGCCGGGGCGCCACGCTAAAAAACCTAAATCTATAGAGGAAATTGCCGATAATTAATCTGGCAGGGGTAGTCTGCTAGCGGATCCGCCCAATCCCGGAGGAGTGATGGACAAAAGTGATCTTGACGGCACCGGCCTCACCCTACAACTGAGCCCCGACTCGGCTGCGCTCTTGGCGCTCTATACCCCTGTGACCAACAGGCGCTCCGTCGACCCCGAACGGCTGCATCGGGCCATCGAGGCGCAGGGGTATGGGGAGCTGTTCGTCTCGGAGGATGCGCTTTGCGAGGTGGTCAACAGGTGCAGCGCCTCCCCGGTCGGCTTCACCCTGCAGATCGGCGAGAGGCGCGACGCGACCCTCGCGCTCCACCTTTCCGAGGACCTGATGAGCGCCAGCATCACCATGCACCCGGCCTGCGGCGGGCGGCGCATCGGCGAGGAGGAGGTGCGTCGGGCCCTGGCCGACGCCGGGGTGCTCTGCGGCATCAGATACCAGGAGATAGAGGCGGCGGTCGGCGCCGGCTGCGCCTCGAAACTGGTGGTCGCCGCGGGGACCCCTCCCCTGCACGGCGAGGACAGCCAGTTCATCAGCCTGATCCCGGAGATGAGCAGCCAGATGCCGCAGCTTTCCGAGGACGACACGGCCGACTACCGCAACCTGGGCGACGTGGTCAGCGTAAGCCTGGGCGACCCGCTGCTGCGCAGGAGCGCGCCCACTGCCGGCGTGGCGGGGTGCGACCTGACCGGCCGCGAGCTTCCCGCCAGCGACGGCTGCGAGATCCCCTTCGCCGAAAACCTGACCGGCGTGGCCTGCGACCTGCACGACTGCGAGCTGCTGGTCGCCGCCATCTCGGGGTGGCCGGTCATCGTGCCGCGGGGGGTCATCGTCGAGCCGGTGCTGAAGCTGAAACGGGTCGACCTCTCCACCGGCAACCTCCACTTCAAGGGATCGCTCGAGATTGCCGGGGACGTCTGCGAGGGGATGGAGGTGACCGCCACCGAGCAGATCACGGTGGGGGGGGTGGTGGAGGCCGCCAGGGTCAGGGCCGGCGGCGACATCGAGGTGAAGGGAGGGGTGATCGGCCACGGCAGGCGGACCGGGGCCGGGGCCGACAGCCGGCCCAAAACGGCGCAGCTCGAGGCCGGCGGCTCGATCACCGTGCAGTTTGCCGAGAACGCGCAGCTCACGGCGGGGGGCGCCATCACCGTGAAGGAACTCGCCATGCAGAGCGAGCTCACCTCGGGGAGCAGCATCAGGGTCGGCGAAGCGGGGGGGCGCAAGGGGCACATCATCGGCGGCGTCAGCCGTGCCGCCACCCTGGTGCACGCCATCGTCATCGGCTCCTACGCCGGCGTCCCGACCCTGATCGAGGTCGGCGTCGACCCGTCGCTGAACCGGAAGCTGGATGCGGTGAAGGATGCCCTGGCGGAAAAGACGCGCCTCATGGAGGAGCTCACCAAGACGCTCTGCTACCTGAAGGAGAACCCGGGGAGCATGGAGCCCGGGCTGGTGCATCTCAAAGAGCGGGTCTACACCAAGTACCAGGGGGAGATCGCCGAGCTCACCGGCGAGAAGAAGCGGTTGCAGAAACGGATGGAGATCAACGCGCAGGCAAGGGTGCAGGTCGAGAGGGAGGCCTTCACGGGGAGCCAGATACGGATCGGGGGGAGCTCGCTGCAGATCGAGGAGGACCTGAGCGCTGCGACCTTCACGCTCAGCGAGGAGGGGATATGCCACTGAGGCAGAAGATCGAGGTGGCCCGCAAGGGGTGCAGCTGCCTATGGAACGCCGGCGCCAGGGGAGCTGCCGCGCTCGCGGCGGGGGAGCCGGCGTGCGCCTGATAGGGCTCACCGGGGGGATCGCCTCGGGCAAGAGCAGCGTCGCCTTGCTGCTGGAGCGGCTGGGGGCCGCGGTCGTCGACGCGGACCGGCTGGCGCGCGAGGTCGTGGAGCCGGGAGAGGAGGCGCTGCAGCGGATCGCGGCCGCCTTCGGGGAGCGGGTGCTGAACAGCGACGGCACCCTGAACCGGGCGGCGCTCGGAGAGATCGTCTTCGCCGACCAGCAGGCACGGCGCACCCTGGAGGCGATCACCCACCCGGCCATCAAGCGGCGCGCCGAGGAGAGGCTGGCCCGGCTCAGGGAGGCGGGGGTGGAGACGGCGTTCTACGTGGCGCCGCTGTTGTTCGAGGCGGGGCGCGCGGCGGGCTTCAGCGAGATCTGGGTGGTCTACCTGGAGCGGGAGACCCAGCTTGAACGGCTGATGGCGCGCGACGGACTGGACCGGGAAGCGGCGCTCGCGCGCATGGCGTCCCAGATGCCCATGGAGGAGAAGAGGCGCCTGGGGAGCCGGGTGATCGACAACGGCGGGAGCAGGGAAGAGCTGGAGGCGCAGGTGTTGCGGCTTTGGCGCGAGGAGATCCAGAAACGGGATTCCTTGTGAGGAGCATCTAGGTATAGGGTACATAAAAAAGGCCCCGCGCGTCGCGCGGGGCCTTTTTTTGTCTGCTACTTGTGGTACCCCAGCTTGTGGGAGATCTCGTCGCCCGAGCGCATCACCAGCGGGATCAGCTCCTTCTCCAGCCGCTCGTCGGTGAAGCGCATCGAGGGGCCCGAGATGCTCACCGCGCCGATGATCCTGCGGGTGTAGTCGCGTATCGGCGCGCCGACGCACTTGACCCCCACGTCCATCTCCTCGTCGTCGATGGCGTAACCCTGCTCGGCGATCAGCTTCAGGTGCTTCTTGAGCTCCTCCCGATCGGTCACCGTCTTCTGAGTGTAGCGCTTCATCTCCTTGGTAGGGAGGTAGTTCTCCAGCTCCTCGTCGGTCATGTAGGCGATCTGCACCTTCCCGGCGGCCGTGCAGTAGGCCGGGAGCCGGGCGCCCACCCTCGGCACCACCCTCACGGTCAGGTCGGTCTCCACCACGTCCAGGTAGACGATGTGGCACTCCTTGAGGATCGCCACGTAGGTGGTCTCGTTGCACTCCTTCACCAGGGCCTCGAGCACCGGGCGCGACTGGCGCAAAAGCCCCATCTGCTTGATGAAGGTCTGCCCCAGCTCCAGGGTCTTAAGCCCCAGCCGGTAGTTCTCGGTAACCTTGTTCTGCTCGATGTAGTTTCTCGATTCCAGGGTGGCCAGAAGTCTGAAAACGTTGTTTTTATGTAGTTTCAGTCTCTTGCTGAGTTCCGTCACGCCAAGCTCGTCGACCTCGTCGTGGAATTGCTCCAGCAGGTCGAGCGCGTGGGAAACGGCCTGAATGATGTATTCCGATTTTTCTTTTTTCGCCATTGGCTGCACCTGTTTTCTATTTAAAAAATTTCAAACACTATTAACTAGGCCATTTGGAAACGCGTGTCAAGGTAATTTATTGCTTGATAAACGGTTTTAATGTGAGTAAACTCCCTGATCGCTCCCCGTGAAAAACGGCGGCTCCCGCCCCGGCTAAAACGGCAGCCTGGCGGAGAAAAGGGTGCTGAAGCGCCACCCGTTAAAACACGCAAATAAAATATAGAATATTGTTTTAAAAAAGTCAAGCTACAAAAGATACGCCGCCCCCTGCAATTTGAAGGCCCCACTCAGGCGGGGAAGCCGCGCCGCCGGGTGAGCCTACGGAGACCCCCTTGCGCCTCAACCTGATCTCGAAGCTTACCGTTGCCACGGGACTGGTGCTCCTCAGCACCATGGCGCTCTTCGCCTACCTGAACTTCAACAACCTGAAGGATCTGCTCCTGGACGAGGCGATCTCCGAGGCGGACCAGATCACCGAAACCATCATCAGGACCACCCACAACCAGATGCTCAGGGACGACCGTCCCATGTTCTACAAGACCATCGAGGAGATCGGGAGCCAGCGCGGGGTGGAAAGGATCCGGCTCATCAACAAGACCGGCCGGGTCATCTTCTCCACCCGCGACGCCGAGACCGGCACCCTGCTCAGCAAGCGCTCCGACGTCTGCACCATCTGTCACGGCAAACAGCTTTTGGTAACCGCCTCGTCCAAGCACAGAAGCAGGCGCTTCTTCGAGGCGACCGGCGAGGAATTCCTCGGTGTCACCAACGCCATCTACAACGAGGAGAGCTGCTACACGGCGAGCTGCCACTTCCACCCGGAATCGTTCAAGGTGCTGGGGGTGCTGGACGTCGTGGTCTCCCTCGATAAGATGCACTCGCTGCTCAACGCCTACCGCAACAGGAGCGTCGCCCTCACCCTGCTGCTGGTAGCCCTGATCTCGCTCTCCCTCACCCTGTTCACCCAGAAGCTGGTGAACCGGCCGGTGCGCGAGCTGCTGGAACACACCAAGATGCTCTCGCGCGGGGAGCTGGACGGCCTGGTGTCGGGCTTCGCCAACGACGAGCTCGGCGAGCTGGCCGACTCCTTCAACGCCATGACCCTCAACCTGAGAAAGGCGCGCGAGGAGCTGGAGGGGTGGGGCAGGAACCTGGAGCAGATGGTGCAGCAAAGAACCCACGAGGTGACCCAGATGCAGGCGCAGCTGATTCGCTCCGAGAAACTCGCCTCCCTGGGGGAGCTGGTAGCCGGCATCGCCCACGAGATCAACAACCCGCTCACCGGGATCCTGGTCTTCTCCTCGCTGATCCAGAGCAACCCCAAGCTGGACGAGACCCTTAGAAACGACATCCAGACCGTGATGAGGGAGACCAAGCGCTGCGCCAGCATCGTCAAGGGGCTCCTGGAGTTCGCCCGCTGCTCCACCCCCCAGATGGGGCACTACTCCCTGAACGAGATCTCGGAGCGGGCGCTCTCGCTGATCGAGCACCAGATACTGTTCCAGGACATCACGGTGCTCAGGAAGTACGCGGACGGCCTCCCCGCGCTCCTGCTCGATCCGAACCAGATCGAGCAGGTGCTGGTAAACATGTTCCTGAACGCGGCCCAGGCGATGCTGGGAGAAGGGGTACTGGAGATCGTCGACGGCGTGGATCGGGAGCTGGGCTGCGTCTTCATCAAGATCAGCGACAACGGCTGCGGCATCCCGGAGGGGAACCTCGCCAGGATCTTCGATCCCTTCTTCTCCACCAAGGAGAACAAGGGGACCGGCCTTGGCCTCTCCGTCTCCTACGGCATCATAGAGAAGCATGGGGGAGTGATCGACGTGCAAAGCGAGGTCGGTTCGGGAACCGTCTTCACCATAAGGTTTCCCCTGGAGCAGGAAACGGCGCCGGAGCAGTGCGATCAGGGAGCGCAGCTCGCCCTGCAGGCGCCGGCGGCCGCCCCGGTCAGCAGCAAGGCCCGGGGTGCCTGTCTACTGTAGAGCCGGCCGGCTCTTTACCGCGGGTTATTCCGGAGTTTGCACCTTCCCTCTGCAGGGGGGAGCATGATACCGGAAGCCGCGGAGCGCGGGGTCCCGGCGCCCCGCGAAACGGCGCCGCAGCCGCAAACCCGCGGAAGAAAACGATTGACAGGGAAGAGCCATATTGCTAGTTTACGGTCGGGCCATCCCCTGGCTGCCGGACCGCGCCCCCCGGCGGCTCAGGCCTCGGAGTCCGCCGCCGGCCGCCACCCTGCAGCGGCACTTGATCAATTCCAGCACGCTATTCGGAGCAACCGTGAACATCACCACAAACGGCGAAGCCGCCTCGATCGAGCCGCTCTCGGTCCAGGACTACCTCATCTCTCTGGGCATCGACCCGCGCCGGGTTGCCGTCGAGCTGAACCGGGACATCCTCCCCAAGGCGCAGTACCAGGCGACCCTGCTCAAGGAGGGGGATTCCCTGGAGATCGTCCACTTTGTCGGCGGGGGGAGCTGAAGAGCGGATCCTTTGACCATTGCATGTTTCAGATCTACCGATTGGAGAATACCAGATGACACAAACCAACGACAAGCTCATCATCGCCGGACGCGAATTCGACTCCCGCCTCATGGTCGGCACCGGCAAGTACGCCGACTTCAACCAGATGGTGCAATCGATCGAGGCCTCCGGGGCGCAGATCATCACCGTGGCGGTGCGGCGGGTGAACATCTCGGACCGCAGCAAGGAGTCGCTGCTCGACCATATCGATCTGAAGAAATACACCCTGCTCCCCAACACGGCCGGCTGCTACACGGCCGATGACGCCATCCGCACCTGCCGGCTGGCCCGCGAGGCGGGGCTGTCGGACTTCGTGAAGCTCGAGGTGCTGGGTGACGAGCGGACCCTGTTCCCGAATAACGAGGAGCTCCTGAAGGCCGCGGCGGTCCTGATCGCCGAGGGGTTCACCGTGCTCCCCTACACAAGCGACGACCCCATCGTCTGCAAGAAGCTCGAGGATCTGGGGTGCGCCGCCGTGATGCCGCTGGGGGCTCCGATAGGCTCCGGCCTGGGGATCAGAAACCCCTACAACCTGAGGATCATCCTCGAAACGGTAAAGGTCCCGGTCATCGTCGATGCCGGCGTCGGCACCGCCTCGGATGCCGCCATCGCCATGGAGCTCGGCTGCCACGGCGTGCTGATGAACACGGGGATCGCCGGCGCCAAGGACCCGGTCGCCATGGCCCGGGCCATGAAACTGGCGGTGGAGGCGGGAAGACTCGCCTGCCGTGCCGGCCGCATCCCGATGAAACTGCACGCCAACGCCTCCTCCCCGCTCGCCGGTCTCATTGCGTGAGCGAGCTGGAATCCCCCTGGATTGACTTCAACCTTTACCTGATCGCCGGCCGCGGCGAGACCCTCGGGCGCAACCTCGAGTTCGTGGTCGAGGAGGCGCTGCGCGGCGGCGTGCGCGCCGTTCAGCTGCGGGACAAGGCGCTCACCACCAAGGAGCTCTACGAGACCGCCTACGAGCTGCGCCGCCTCACCTCGCGCTACGGCGCCAAGCTGATCATCAACGACCGGGTCGATGTCGCGCTTTCGGTGGAGGCCGACGGCGTCCATATCGGGTCGAGCAGCCTGCCGCTCTACAAGGTGAGAAGGCTCCTGGGAGAGAAGAAGCTGATCGGGGTCTCCTGCCACAACCAGGTCCAGGCGATCACCGCACAGGAGATGGGGGCGGACTTCATCACCTTCGGGCCGGTCTACTACACCGCGTCCAAGGCACCCTACGGCGATCCGGTCGGCCTGGAAAAACTCGACCTGGTAACCGGGATGCTCCAGATACCGGTTTTCGCCCTGGGTGGGATCAACCGGCAGAACTGTGCCGAGGTGGTTTCCTGCGGGGTACGCGGCGTCGCCCTGATCTCCGGCATCATGTCGGCACCGGAGCCGCGCGAGGCGGCCAAGGGGCTGCTGACGCTGCTCCCTCCCCTGGACCAGGGGTACTGAGATGACCGGCGGCCTGATCCACAGGGAGCTGCGCATCAACGCCTATGGCTCCTTCCTGCGCCGGCGCTTCGGCTGCCGGGTCAGCAAGGTGAACGTCGACGGCGGCTTCACCTGCCCGAACCGGGACGGCAGCCGCGGCACGGGGGGGTGCATCTACTGCGACAACAGCTCCTTCTCCCCCAAGGGGACCCTGGCGGTGATTCCGATCGAGGAGCAGATGGCCGCGGGGATGGCGTACCACCGGATCCGGCTCAAAAGCGACAGGTTCATCGTCTACTTCCAGAAGTTCACCAACACCTACGCACCGGTGGCGAGGCTCTCGGAGCTCTACCGCCGCGCCCTGGACCACCCGGACGTGGTCGGCATCTCGGTCGGCACCAGGCCCGATTCCATCACGGACCAGGCGATCGATCTGCTGAGCGAGCTGGCCCGCGACCGCTACGTCTGCGTGGAACTTGGGCTGCAGTCCATGGACGACGCCATCCTGGCCGGCATCAACCGCGGGCACACCCTGGCCGAGTACCTGAACACGGTGCAGCGCCTGGCCGGGCGCGGCATCGACATCTGCACCCATCTCATCTACGGCTTCCCCGGCGAGAGCCGCTCGGGATTCCTGAAGGGGGCGCGCCTCATCTCGGAGCTTCCGGTGAACTCCCTCAAGCTGCACCAGCTGCACGCCGTGCGAGGTACCCGCCTGGCACAGCTTTACCGCGAGGGAAGCTACACCCCGATAACCCTCTCCGAATACATCGAGACCACCTGCGATTTCCTGGAGGAGCTCCCGGCCCGGATCTCGATCCAGAGGCTGTACGGCTCGGCGCCGCTCGCCATCCGGGTGGCGCCGAACTGGGATCTGAAGAACAACCAGATGTGGTACGCCGTGGTAAACGAGCTGAAGAGGCGCGGCAGCTGGCAGGGATGCCGCACCGGCGGCGAGGTCAGGGCGGCAAACGGAGAGTGGTAGCGGCCGGCCGCCGGCAGGCGGAGAGCGCCAGGTGGCGGCACCGGGCGGCAAACCGACCGGCTGCCCCCCGCCTCACCCGGCAAACGGACCAGCTTTACCCGGCATAGGAGAGAGCATGAAGACGGCACGACTGATCGGCAGCAAGGAATTCTACCCCATCGGCAAGATCCTCTGCATCGGGCGCAACTACGCGGATCACATCAAGGAGCTCGGCAACGAGGTCCCCGAGCGTCCCGTCATCTTCATGAAACCGGCCTCCTCCGTGATCGGCGAGGGGGAGCAGATCGTGATTCCCCCCTACAGCGGCGATTGCCATCATGAGGCGGAACTGGCGCTACTGATCGGCAGCGCGGGGAAGGATATTCCGGTCGCTGAGGCGATGCAGCACGTCGCCGGCTTTGGCGTCGCCATCGACCTGACGCTGCGCGACGTCCAGACCGAGCTGAAGCAGAAGGGGCTTCCCTGGGAGATCGCCAAGGGTTTCGACACCGCCTGCCCCCTTTCGGCATTCGTGCCGGCCGCCTCGGTAGCCAATCCGCAGGATCTCAGGATCAGGCTCTCGGTGAACGGGGAGCCGCGTCAGGACGGCTCCACGGCGCTGATGATCCACCGCATACCTGAGCTTTTGAGCTATCTCTCCTCCATCTTCACCCTGATGCCCGGCGACCTGATCCTGACCGGCACCCCGGCCGGGGTCGGTCCCATCAAAAGCGGCGATCAACTGGTGGCGGAGATTTCGGGTGTAGGGAAGCTGAGCGTTTCGGTCCGTTAGCTAATCCAACAGGAGGGCGAAAATGGAGAAAGAGAAGAAATGTCAGGAATGCCAGGGAGTCATGCTGCTGATGCCCGGCTGAGGCGGCCTCTTCTGGCGGTGCCAGAAGTGCGGCAGGAAAATACCCCTGGAGGCGGATGCGCCGAAGGGGTGCGGGTGTAATTGAAAAAGGGGGCTCATGGAGCCCCCTTTTTTTGCTGCTCGGGTGCAAAAAGTCCCACTTTTTTAAAAAGGGGGATTTAGAGGGATTTCAGCTCAGCCGGCTAGCAGCAGTTGCAAACACCAAAAGCCAAATCCCCCCCGACCCCCCTTTTTCAAAGGGGGGAGAGAAGAAGCAGCCGGGGGGCGGCACCATACCCCAGCGAGGCGCTTGTCGGGTTACGCCCTGCTGGACTACCCCGACCTGCGGGCTACCCCAGCCTGCGAACGGCCTCCCAAAGGGGAGAGCCCCTAAAGCAGGAAATCGACCACCAGTCCCTTGATCTTTATGATTTGGGCCGTGATCCTGATATGGTCCTTTTGCTCACGCATGACCAGATGGTAAAGGAGGTCGGCCTCCTTGTCGATCACGGTCATCACCTCGTGGGTGCGCCCGGAGAACCCTCCCCCGACCAGCTCGATGCGATACGCCTCGGAGGAGACCTTCTTCGCCATGGTGCCGATCAGGCCGCGGAACGCCTTGAAATTCACTATGGTCGGTTCCTGCTCCAGGGCATCTCCGGCCTTGTCGATCTCGTCCTTGAGCCGCTGCAACTCCCCTGCATATTCGGAGCTGCTCCTGGCTATCTGGGTGAGCCGGCCGGCAAAAAGGGGGGCGCTCGGGCCCGTGACGCTCTTCGTCGCGGCACCCTTTCCCTTCTTGGCAATGCTGCGGGATTCTGATTTGTCGTCGATACGCATGGTGCACCGTTTCTGGTTATCAAGCCGGTTGGACGAAAAAAACGGCCCCGATTTCCGCTTCAGGGCCGTCACCTGGTGAATTACTAGAGCTTTACCACGTTGGCAGCCTGCGGCCCCTTGGTCCCCTCGGTGACGTCGAAGGAGACCGACTGCCCCTCCGCCAGGGACTTGAATCCCTCCCCCTGGATCGACGAGAAGTGCACGAAGACGTCCACGTCGTTTTCCTGCTCTATGAAACCGAATCCCTTCGCGTCGTTGAACCACTTCACCACACCGTTAGCCATTACCGTCCCCCCCAATTATAAAGCCTCCGATTGACTTCCGATACAGGGCCTCCCGGAACACAAGCCCCGGCCCCGTTGAGCTCATGCCGTATCTACTAGGTTCACCTTAATGGCAGTGCCCCCCGCCCCCCCCCGCTTCATGGGCCTGCGCGCCGAAGCGCTCCGGCGCGCAGGCGGGAGGGGGCGGGGGTGAGGGGTGTGAACGTCGCGCTAAATCAGCATCCGCTGTTCAAGGTGGCGTGGGCCGCCGCCAGCCGCGCGATCGGCACCCGGAACGGCGAGCAGGAGACATAGTCGAGGCCGACCGAGTCGCAGAAGATGACCGAGGCGGGATCGCCGCCGTGCTCGCCGCAGATGCCGAGCTTGATGTCCGGACGGGTCTCGCGGCCCCTTTCGCACCCCATCCTGACCAGCGCCCCTACCCCTTTCTGGTCCAGGGTGACGAACGGGTCGTCCTCGAGGATGCCGTTCTCCACGTAGAAGGGGAGGAACTTCCCCGCGTCATCCCTGGAGAGGCCGAAGGTGGTCTGGGTCAGGTCGTTGGTCCCGAAGGAGAAGAAATCGGCCTCGGAAGCGATGCACCCCGCCGTAATGGCGGCGCGCGGCAGCTCGATCATGGTGCCGATCAGGTACTCGACCTTCACGCCGTAGCGCGCCTGCACCTCCTCGCAGACGGCGATGGCGTTCGCCCTCATCAGTCCCAGTTCCTTGGTGACCGAGACCAGCGGGATCATGATCTCGGGGACGATCTGGAAGCCCTCGTCGCGCACCAGCTCGCAGGCGGCCTCCATGATGGCCTGCACCTGCATGTCGTAGATCTCCGGGAAGGTCACCCCGAGACGGCAGCCGCGGTGCCCCAGCATCGGGTTGAACTCGTGCAGGAACTCCACCTTGTGCCTGAGCGTCTGCGCCGAGACACCCATGGTGAGGGCGAGCGCCTCTATGTCCTTCTCCTCCTGGGGGAGGAACTCGTGCAGCGGCGGATCGAGGAGCCGGATGGTGACCGGCAGCCCCTTCATCTCCCGGAACAGCCCGGAGAAATCCCCCTTCTGCATCGGGAGGATCTTGGCCAGCGCCTTGCGGCGCCCCTCGATGTCGGCGGAGAGGATCATCTCCCGCACCGCCGCGATCCGGGTGGCTTCGAAGAACATGTGCTCGGTGCGGCACAGGCCGATCCCCTCGGCCCCGAACTCCCGCGCGGTGCGCGCGTCGTGCGGGGTGTCGGCGTTGGCCCGCACCTTCATCCTGCGGAACTGGTCCACCCAGCTCATCAGCTGGGCGAAGTCCCCGCTCACGCCGGCGGCGACCGTGGCGACCGCGCCGAGCATCACCTCGCCGGTCGAGCCGTCCAGGGTGATCACGTCACCCTTCTTGATCACCGTGCCGTCCTTGGCCACGAACTGGGCGGTGGAGTAGTCGACCTTGATGTCGCCGCAGCCGGCGACGCAGCATTTCCCCATGCCGCGCGCCACCACCGCCGCGTGCGAGGTCATCCCGCCGCGGGCGGTCAGGATCCCCTGGGCCGCGTGCATGCCGTGGATGTCCTCGGGGCTGGTCTCGACCCGGACCAGGATCACCCTGAGCCCGAGCTTGGCGGCCGATTCCGCCTCGTCGGCGGTGAAGACCACCTCGCCCGATGCGGCACCGGGTGAAGCGGGCAGACCCTTGGCGATCACCTGCTTCACCGCCTTGGGGTCGAGCGAGGGGTGCAGCAGCTGGTCCAGCTGGCTCGGCGCCACGCGCAGCACGGCGGTGCGCTGGTCGATCAGCCCCTCGTTCACCATGTCGACGGCGATCTTGATGGCGGCCTTGGCCGTCCTCTTGCCGCTGCGGGTCTGCAGCATGTAGAGGATCCCCTTTTCGATGGTGAATTCGATGTCCTGCATGTCCTTGTAGTGGCGCTCCAGGATGTCCCTGATGCCGGCCAGCTGCTGGTAGCACTCGGGAAGCACCTCCTCCATGGAGGGGAGGTCCCCCGGCTTGTGCTTGTCGCGGTTGATCGGCTGCGGGGTGCGGATGCCGGCCACCACGTCCTCGCCCTGGGCGTTCACCAGGTACTCGCCGTAGAAGTAGTTCTCGCCGGTGGAGGGGTCGCGGGTGAAGGCGACGCCGGTGGCGCAGTCGTTACCCATGTTGCCGAACACCATGGACTGCACGTTGACNNCGGTCCCCCAGTCGGCCGGGATGCTGTTCAGCCTGCGGTAGGTGATGGCCCTCTGGTTCATCCAGGAGCCGAACACCGCGCTGATGGCGCCCCAGAGCTGCTTCTCGGGATCCTCGGGGAACTCGACCCCCAGCGTTTCGCGGATCTTCGCCTTGAAGGCCGCCACCAGCTCCTTCCAGTCGCCGGCAGTAAGCTCGGTGTCCAGGTGCACGCCCCGGGCCTCCTTCTTGCGCTCCAGCAGGTGCTCCAGCTCGTCCTTGTGCATCCCCATGACCACGTCGGAGTACATCTGCACGAAGCGGCGGTAGGCGTCGTAGGCGAAGCGCTCGTCGCCGCTTTGGGCGATGATGCCCTGCACCGTGGTGTCGTTCAGCCCGAGGTTCAGGATGGTATCCATCATCCCCGGCATGGAGGCGCGGGCGCCGGAGCGGACCGAGACCAGAAGCGGGTTCTTGGGATCGCCGAATTTCTTCCCCATCAGGTTCTCCACCGCGGCAAGGTTTGCCGCCACCTCGGCCGGGAGCCCCTCCGGATAGTTCCTGTCGTTTTTGTAGTACTCGGTGCAGACTTCCGTGGTGATGGTGAAGCCGGCCGGAACCGGAAGACCGATGCTGGTCATCTCGGCCAGGTTGGCCCCCTTGCCCCCGAGCAATTCCTTCATCTTGGCATTGCCGTCGGCCTTACCCGCACCAAAAAAGTATACGTACTTCGCTCCCATGTGACCCTCCTAGATGTTGTTTAATTTGATTTCAGACTTCTAAGTATACATTAATCTGGAAAAAGACAAAACAGCCGCCGGCCTTGCGGCACGGACGGCTGTTTACGTGAGCGTTACTGCGTGGAAGGAAGGGGCCGGCAGAGCGGTCCGGGGTCGATTGCCTGCGACCCGGCTTTCCCTGCCCCTTCAGTGTCAAGGCGACAGCCTCGAGAAATCGGCCAGCCTGGCGAAAAGCCGCGCGATGCCGGTAAGAAGCGCCAGGCGGTTGGCCCGCACCCGCTCGTCATCCGCCATCACCATCACCTTCTCGAAAAAGAGGTCGACCCCCTGCTTCAAGGTGGCGATCTCGGTGAGCGCGGCCAGGTAATCGCCGCCGGCCAACGCCTGTTCCACCTTCCCGGCTACCTGCTGCAGGGCTTGCTGCAGCGCCCTTTCGGCGTCGTCCTCGAAGAGCTCCGCCGATACCGGGGTATCCACCCCTTCCTTCACGATGTTGCAGACCCGCTTGAAGGCGACGGCGAGCGGTGCGAAGTCGATCCGGTTGCGGAACTCGGAGAGCGCCGCGATCTTGGCGCCGGCATCGACCAGGTCGTCGAAGGAGAGCGAAACCACGGCGTCGACGACGTCGGAGGGGAAGCGGTCGGCCATCAGGTTGACGAAGCGCCCCCTGAAGAACTCCAGGACCTCCTTATGGACCTCCTCCAGAGGACGGCTGCTCTTGGCGGCGAGCAGATCGAGCGACGCCTTGACCAAGCCCGAGAGCGGCTTGCGGTACCCCTTGTCCAGGATGATGTTGATGATGCCGAGCGCGGAGCGGCGCAGGGCGTAGGGGTCGGCCGAGCCGGTCGGGATCAGGCCGACGCAGAAACAGCCGCAGATGGTGTCCATCTTGTCGGCCAGCGACACGAAGGCGCCGATGTCCGAGGCAGGGAGCTCCCCCCCCGCCTGGGTCGGGAGATAATGCTCGGCAATGGCGTTCGCCACCGCCTCGTCCTCGCCGTCATGGATCGCGTACTCGCGCCCCATGATCCCCTGGACCTCCGGGAACTCTCCGACCATGGCGCTCACCAGGTCGGCCTTGCAAAGCGTTGCCGCCCGCAGTACCTGGTCCGCCACGGCCGGGTTCAGCTCCCCGGCGAGCTGCCTGCCGAGCTCGCGGAAGCGCTCCATCTTCTCGTAGGAGGTGCCGAGCTTCGCCTGGTAGACCACGCTTTTCAGCGCCTCGACCCGGCTTTCCAGCCTCACCTTATGGTCCTCGTTGAAGAAGAAGCGGGCATCGGAGAGACGGGCGCGCAGCACCCGCTCGTTCCCCTTGACCACCACGGAGGGATCCTCGGTGAGCGTGTTGTTGATGGTGATGAAGCCCGGCAGAAGCTTCCCCTGGTCGTCCACCAGCGAGAAGTAGCGCTGGTGCTCGCGCATCGAGGTGATCAGCACCTCGCGCGGCACCACCAGGAAGTCCTCCGAGAAGGTGCCGTGCACGGCACTGGGGTACTCGACCAGGAAGCTCACCTGCTCCAGGAGTCCCTCGTCGGGGAGCACGTGGCCCCCGGTCTGCCTGGCGACCCGCTCGATCTCGCCCCGGATGATCTCCTTTCTCCTGGCGGGATCGGGGATCACGAAATGCCGCTCGCACTCCTCGAGGTAGTGGGCCAGGTCGCGCACCGGGAAGGTCGTGTTGGCCATGAAACGGTGGCCGCGCGAGACGGAGCCGCTCTCGATGTTGCCGAAGGAGAAGGGGATCACCGCCCCGTCGAAGAGGGCGACGATCCAGTGGATCGGGCGGGCGAAGCGGACCTCGAAGTCGGCCCAGCGCATCGACTTCTTGAACGGGATCGCCCCCATGAGCCGCGGCAGCATCTCGGTCAGAAGCTCCGAGGTATCGCGCCCCACCTCGCTCTTTTTCGCGGCGAGGTACTCCCCCTTCTCGGTCATGACCAGCGTCAGTTCCGAGACCTCGACCCCCTGGCCGCGGGCAAAGCCCTGGGCCGCCCGGGTCGGATTCCCCTCGGCGTCGTAGGCCACGCTCTTGGCCGGTCCCATGGCGGTCAGTTCCGCATCGGGCTGCCGGTCGGCGAGCCCCTTGACGGCCAGCACCAGGCGGCGCGGGGTCCCCAGGGTGACGATCTCGCCGAACTCGAGCCTCGCGCTCTCCAGCTCGCGCTTCATGAGGCTTTCCATGTCGGCCATCGCCTTGGGGATGAAGCCGGCCGGGATTTCCTCGCATCCGATCTCCAGGAAAAGATCCTTGGCCATTAGCGGCCTCCTTTTAAAA
>DNRQ01000159.1:2308-3261 GCA_003499925.1 Geobacter sp. | reverse complement strand
AGCCTGAGCACGATCTTTTCCCCGTGGATGGTGATGTAGAAGGAGACCCGCATGTCCAGGACCGCCCCGCTCTTCGCGCTCTCGTAGCAGATCCGGCCGTTCTGGTGCCTCCTTCTCTCGGCGATGTCGGCCTCGGCCATCACCTTGATCCTGCTGCTGACAGGAAGCGCGGGTTCCTTGGCGAAATCCTTGTAGAGGATGAGCATGCCGTCCCGGCGGAAACGGACCCTGGAGGACTGGGGCCAGGCCTGCATTGTTGCATTGTTGCAAAGTCGCCTGCTCGTTTGTCAGAGATTGCAACTTTGCAGGCCTGAACCCCAGATTCCCCATCCCCAGCTCCCCTACCTGAAGTTTGTGATACCAGGGTACCGGTACTTCTCATGTGGAGAAACCAGCTTCAGATTAGCCCGCACTATATAAACATCTCTTAACCTTGTCAAAGGTGAACCTATGGGGGCCTCTCCTCCCCCTCCGACCCGCCGATAACTTTGTAACCTCCTCATCCCCTCCCCTGGCGCTTGCCTTTGAACTACCTGGATGCCGGTAAGGATGTTGCGGTTCTCCATCAAGTATCCACTTCCTCCCATTCAAGGAGGTCCTCGATTTCATGGACTGCGCGCCCCCCCTCTGCCGCTGCAGATTTCGCCTTCGCAGCAATAACGCACTTGACAGCCGTCAAAGAATAATTAAGATATTTCTAATTTTTTTCAAACCCATCACGAGGAGGTCCGGACTATGCTGGCATCCGACGTATATCTCATGCAGCATACAAAGATGAGCTTCGACGAATTGATCCCTTGGCTTCTGAGCACCGCCATACTGCAGGAAGCGCATCACTTCCACAGCGCAAACTGGCCCGATTGGGTACCGGGTGCGGGCAAATTCAGGGAGCATGCCGATATCCTGTCCAGGTCGGTGAAGGCCGCGGAAAACAGGGATCGCGAGATGGTCAG
>DNRQ01000159.1:1756-2077 GCA_003499925.1 Geobacter sp. | reverse complement strand
TATTATCGTAGTGTAGCGTTGGTCGCATCAACAGGAGGCCGGCCCCGAACGGAGAAGCTTGGGAGCCGGCCTTTTCTCATTCCCCTTGCAAAAATACCTAAATTCCCCACAAGTCTCACTCTTTAGCACCCCAAAATGGTTCAGTGCCAGGGAACGCCGAATTAGTCCGATCAGAGATTGCCCCCGGCGGACCAGCAGATTAGCGCGTCCCTCCCCTTGAGGGGGAGGGTGGAGATTTACAGGGTCGAACCCGAACGGAGGACGCTACTTCCGAAAAAACGAAGCTTGCTCCCGGACGGCGGAAGCTTCTTCCGAAAAAAC
>DNRQ01000159.1:0-1584 GCA_003499925.1 Geobacter sp. | reverse complement strand
ATATTGTAAGCTCGCATAGTTACTCTAAAGAAACCGGACGCAGGAGCGTCCTGCAATGTGTTCCCACGCTGGAGCGTAGGAATAATAAAACCAGGCGAAAAAGAAGGCCGCGGCGCCGGATTGAACTTCCGGTTGCCGCGGCCTTTTCGTATTCTGTTGCCGGCTCCCTACGCCGATGTTAGGCTCCCTCCCCTTCAACTGGGGGCGGGTGGGAATGGGTGAATGGGGGGGACAGCTCTCGCGCAGCGGGAAGAGCCTGGGACGAGGAGTCCTAGCGCCGGCAGTAGGTGATCACCGAGAGCACCGCCCCCTGCGGGTCCTGGATCACGGAAAACCTCCCGACCCTCGGGATGTCGGTGGGGGGCACCAGCACCTTCCCCCCCAGCTCCTCCGCCTTGGCGGCGGTGAGATCGACGTCGGTGACCGTCACGTACACCCCCCAGCCAAACGGCTTGGGATGCTCGGAGCGCTGCGGTGCCATCCCCGCCACCTCCTTGCCTTCGACCTTGACCAGGGTGTAGTCCCCCTCCCCGTTCCACCGCTCGGTGGTCCACCCGAACAACCGAGTGTAGAACGATTGCGCAGCCGGCACGTCGGTGGTGGTCAGTTCGAACCAGCTGAAAGCCCCCTGCTGCATGAATCGATCGGTCATGACGTCACCTCCGGGCTGCGGTTCTCGGGCAATTGGGCAATTGTACTACGAAAACCAAACTTTACCGTACTAGCGCAGACCGAGCCGGCCGAAGAAGATGCCGAGCCACTTGTTGAAGGGATTGTCGCGAGAGAGGAACGCTATCGGGGAAGGCTTCCTGTTGCCGAGCCGGGCCAGGAGGGACGCGATCTCCTTGCTCCCCCCCACAGACATCCCCTTGCGAAGCGCGGAGAGCGTCTCGGCCTTGTCCCCGGCCACCTGGTGCACCTTGGCCAGGTTCAGGTAGTGCACCGGGTTTTCCGGCTCGAGTTCGATGGAGGCGAGGCAGAGGTCGCGCCCCTTCCTGAACTGCCCCCGCTCCTTGGCGATGCAAAAGCCGAGGTACGAATGCAACAACGGGTCGTCCGCTGTCTTGAAGGCCCGCTCCAGCTGGGCCAGCGCCGACTGGATCTCGCCCGCGGCAAAGGCGTCCAGTGCGCGTGCTATCACTTTCTCGACGTCATCCTGCGGTATAAGCTCCATCGTCCACCTCCGGAAACTACAGCAGTAACAGCAGATCCTGGTGTCTCTCTATCCTGGCCATGGCGGGCATGTCGCCGCGGTAGGCGACGAAGGGGACCCCGGCGCCCTGCGCCGCCTGCCGGTCCACGTCCGAATCGCCGACAAAGAGCGCCTCGCCGGGAGCGATGCCGTAATGCTCCAGCACCTTCAAAAGCGGCTCCGGGTGCGGCTTGGGGTTCCGCACCCTCCCCGCCGTCATGACGCAGGAAAAGAAGCCCTCCAGGCCGAATGACTCGAGGAGGCTCTCCATGGAGCTCGCCCGGTTGGTGCAGACGGCGAGTTCCACCCTGCCGCGCAGCGCCTCCAGCGTCTCGCGCAGCCCCTCTTCCATCACCATCAGGGGGAATAGCTTGCGGTAATCCATGCTGGCG
>DNRQ01000077.1 GCA_003499925.1 Geobacter sp. | reverse complement strand
GCCATTAGCGGCCTCCTTTTAAAAGCGGAAAGCCTAGCCGCTCACGCATCTGCAGGTAACCCTCGGCGCAAAGCCTTGCCACGTTGCGCACCTTGCCGATGTAGGAGGCGCGCTCGGTCACCGAGATGGCGCCGCGCGCGTCCAGCAGGTTGAAGGTGTGCGAGCATTTCATGACGTAGTCGTAGGCCGGCAGCACCAGCCCCTTTTCCACCAGCCGCACGCACTCCTTCTCGTACATCTTGAAGAGGGTCAGCAGCATGTCGACATCGGCCTCCTCGAAGTTGTAGGTGGAGAACTCCACCTCGCTCTGGTGGTGGATGTCGCCGTACTTGATCCCCTTGACCCACTCCAGGTCGTAGACGTTGTCCACCCCCTGCAGGTACATGGCGATCCGCTCGCAGCCGTAGGTGATCTCCGAGGAGACCGGCTTCAGGTCGATCCCCCCCGCCTGCTGGAAATAGGTGAACTGGGTGATCTCCATCCCGTCCAGCCAGACCTCCCACCCCAGTCCCCAGGCTCCCAGCGTGGGCGATTCCCAGTCGTCCTCGACGAAGCGGATGTCGTGCCTGGTCGGATCGATGCCGAAGGCGCGCAGCGAGTCGAGGTAGAGGTCGAGGATGTTCATGGGGGACGGCTTCATGATCACCTGGAACTGGTAGTAGTGCTGCAGCCGGTTCGGGTTTTCGCCGTAGCGGCCGTCGGTCGGGCGCCGGGACGGTTCCACGTAGGCCACGTTCCACGGCTCGGGACCGAGCACGCGCAGGAAGGTCGCCGGGTTGAAGGTCCCCGCCCCCTTCTCGGTATCATAGGGTTGCTGGATCACGCATCCCTGCCCCGCCCAGTACCCCTGCAGGGAGAGAATCAGCTCCTGAAATGTCAACACGCCGCCTCCGATTAATCATGGTTTCAAGTAGTGCAGCATCAGAGCAAAAAAAGTTTACTGTATCCAAACAGTTAGGCTCGCCAGAATACAATTATTCATTTCCGGTGTCAAGGATTATCCTGATTAGTGCTAATCTTCAGCNNGCTGAAGATTGTACCTAATCAGGAGGATTATTGCCCGCCAATACGGCAAAGCCGGTCCGATCCGGGGAGGAGCGCGGCCGAAATTCGGGCCGGAGCCGGAAAAGGCCGGTGAATTCTTCTGTTTACCAGTCGGCGGCTTCACGGTACACTGGGCTTAGGGGAATACACATGAGAGAGGGACCGCAGATCATCATACTCGGGTCGGGCTCCACCGCCTTTGCCGCCGCCCTCAGGGCTCAGGCCAAGGGTGCGCGTCCCGTCATGATCGAGAAGAGCGAGCTGGGGGGTACCTGCATCAACTGGGGGTGCATACCGAGCAAGACCCTGATCCATGCCGCACTGTTCCGCCGCCAGGCGGAGCTCGGCGAGAGGCTCGGTCTCGGCACCCGCAGCGGCGCCATGCGGTTCCCGGTGCTCGATAGCCACAAGATCGCGGTGGTCAAGGAACTTCGGCAGACCAAGTACATGAATGTGCTGAACAATGTGCCGGGACTGACCCTGATCAAGGGGAACGCCGTGTTCCTCGGGCCCGACAGCATCCAGGTCGGCGACAGGATCATCAAGGGGGACCGCTTCCTGATCGCCACCGGAGGCTACCCCCGCATACCGGCCATCGCCGGGCTGGAGCAGGTCCCCTATCTGACCAGCAAGAGCGCCCTGCTCATGAGGACGCTACCCGACTCGCTCACCATCATAGGGGGCGGCGTGATCGCCCTGGAGCTTGGGCAGATGTTCCTGCGCCTGGGGGTGGCGGTCAGGGTCCTCGAACACGGCGACCGGCTGCTCCCGTCCGTGGAAGCCGAGCCGGCGCAGGCCCTGCAGGAGGCGCTCGCGGCGGAGGGGATGGAGATCGTGGTGGGGGCAACCGTCTGCTCGGTCTCCAGCCACGAGGGCCAGGTACGGGTGGAGGCTCAGGTGGACGGGGTGCCGCGGCGCTTCGTATCGCAAAAGCTGCTCCTCGCGGTAGGGACCGCCCCCGCCAGCTCCGGGATCGGCCTGGAGCGGGCCGGAGTCGAGCTGGACGCCAGGGGGTTCATCAAGGTGGACCGGGAACTGCGCACCTCCGCCCCGGGGATCTGGGCCGCCGGAGACGTGACCGGGGGGATGCAGATCGCGACCATCGGGGCGCGGGAGGGGATAGCCGCCGTGGACAACATGCTCGAAGCCGGCTGCCGCTGCGCGCTGGACTACAACAGCATCCCGATGGCGATCTTCACCGATCCGGAGGTGGGAACCGTGGGTTACACCGAGGAGGCGGCCAAGGGGGCGGGGTTCGAGGTGATCTGCCACACCATCCCGGCCGCGATGATACCGAAGTCGCACGTGACCGGCGAACTGAGGGGCGCCATCAAGATGATCGCCGAGAAGGGGAGCGGCAGGATTTTGGGGGTGCATCTGAGCCTGCACAGGGGTGCCGACGTCATCAACGAGGCGGCGCTGGCGGTGCGTCTGGGGATGACCGTGGGGCAGCTCGCCGAGACGCTGCATGTCTACCCTTCCATGGGCGAGGGGCTCAGGCTCTGCGCCCAGAGTTTCGACCGCGACCTGGAGCGGCTCTCCTGCTGCGCGGAGTGAATCGGCAAAGCCGGTTCCTCTCTCTCCCCGCGGTGCAACTGCCAAGCAAGCACCCCTTTGCAAGCGCTCCCCCCTTTGAAAAAGGGGGGTGGGGGGGATTTGCCTTACGGCGCTATAGAGAGCAGCTTGCCACGAACTGCAAATCCCCCTAAATCCCCCTTTGTCAAAGGGGGACTTTCTACGGTCCCTCCCCTCGACACGAGAGGTGGATCCACTCTGGGAGACGTAAATTTGCCTGACCCAACACCAACCACCGATCCGCCCCGGCCGGAAAGAGTCGACCTCGCCAAGGCGGCCCGGCTCCGGCTGGCCCTTGAAGCCGGCGCAGAGCAGCTCTTCGCCCTGCTCCAGGACCCCGACCCGGACCTGATCAGGAGCGCCCTGAAAAACCCGCACCTGGGCGAGGAACACCTGCTTGCCCTGCTGAAGCGGCGCAACCTTCCCGAACAGCTGATCAGGACCATGCAGCGCCTGGCGCCGGTTGCCGGCAGCCGCCGCCTGAAGATCGCCCTGGCGGGGCACCCCAACACGCCGGGCTCCATCCTCTCGGCGCTCCTGCCGCAACTCTTCCTCTTCGAGCTGGTCACCGTGATGCAGCTCCCCGGCGTCACCCCGGACCAGAAGCTCGCGGCGGAGCGGGCCATCCTGAAACGGCTCCCCGAGACGGAACTGGGGAACAAGATAGCCCTGGCCCGCCGGGGCTCGCCGGCGCTCCTGGAGGCGCTGCTCAAGGAAGGAGAGCCGCGGCTGATAGACGCCGTCCTGGCCAACCCGCGGCTCAAGGAATCGGGGGTCCTGTCCTTTCTGAGATCTCCCGCAGCAACGGCCGAGACCATCTCGGCGGTCGGCCGCCACCCGCTCTGGAGCAGCCGCCCCAACCTCAGAGTCGCCATGCTGCGAAACCGCAAGACGCCTCCGGTGTGGTTCACCCTCTTCCTCCCGACTCTGGGGAGCTCAGAGTTGAAAAACCTCCTCGGTTCCCAACGGCTTGCCGCCGATCAACTGGCTGCGCTGCGGCAAGAACTGGAAAGGAGAGTCTCCCCCTGACCGGCTCCGGACCAGCTCCGCCAGCCGTTTGCCGGTTACCCCTGCCGGGCGGCTATCCTTGTCACAGTTGCGGCAACATTAGATTGACAATCCCTTCATGAGACTTTAATATGACGCGAGACCCGGTAGTTGGCGGCGCCGTACCTGCGGCAAGGCCGGCCCGAACCGGTTCACCTGTTGAGTGCGAGGGATAATCCATGGCAGCGGAAATACTGTTCGTCGACGACAACCAGCTGATACTTCAGTGCTCAAAAGACCTGTTCCACGCCAAGGGGATCAACATTCTCACGGCAAGCGACGCGGCAGAGGCGCTGGAACTGTTCAAGCATCACGAGATAGCCGTCGTCGTCTCGGACAACATGATGCCCGGCATGACCGGCCTCGAGTTCCTCTCCATGCTGCGCACCGTCTCGCCCGACACCGTCAAGGTGCTGATTTCCTCATATGTGGACCTGCCGACGGCGCTGGCCGCCATCAACACCACCGAGGTGTTCCGCTATCTGCTGAAGCCGTGGAATAACGATGAGATCCTGGAGGTGGTGAAGGAAGGTCTCAGGCGCTACCGGACGATCCACACCATAAGGCGCGAGGACGAGTCGGTGCTCCGCTCCCTGGCCCAGACCATCGAGCTCAAGGACCCGAGCACCAAGGGGCACTGCGACAGGGTCGCCGTCTATGCCCTGATGATCGCGAAGGCGATGGGGATTACCAAGGAGACGCAGCGCCAGATAAAGTACGGCAGTTGGCTGCACGACTGCGGCAAGATCGGCGTCTCCGAGATGATCCTGAACGGCACCGGCACTCTCACGGACCTCGAGTTCGAGACCATGAAGATGCATACCTTCTGGGGTGCCGACGTGGCCGAAAAGGCGCACCTGTCCGAGGTGGCCCGCAACATCATCCAGTACCATCACGAGCGCTACGACGGCACCGGCTATCCCTCCGGGCTGCGCGGGGAAGCGATTCCCCTTGAGACCCGGATCGTATCGGTGGCGGACATCTACGACGCGCTCACCATGGACCGCCCCTACCGGAAGGGGTATCCCGATGCCGAGGCGAGGGAGATGATCCGCAGCCTAAGCGGCGAGGCGCTCGATCCCGAGATCGTCAAGGTCTTCTTCGCAGTGGTCCCCCCCGGTCCCCTGCCGTGCAGCGAGGAGCTGTCGCCCCGAAACGATCTGGTGGCGGCGGAGATGGAAGCCGTGATCTCCTCGGGTAAGCCGTTCGGTTCGCGCCGCTTCACCCTCAATACGGGAACCACCGTCTGACCAAAAATCCCCCCGGGTCCGGCAGCGCCCTCAGACGCTCTCCCCTTTTGGTAGGGTGGGCCCTGCCCACCGGAACCGCATCCCGATGGTGGGCACGGCCCACCCTACAATCCGTCTCCATAAATACATCTCAATCTCAATCTCAATCTCAATCTCAATCTCAATCTCAATCTCAATCTCAATCTCAATCTCAATCTCAATCTGCTTTTAGAAACGCCTCAGGAAGCGGCAGCAGGCGCAGCTCCTTGCTTCTCAGCATCGGCAGCAGCAGCCTCACCCCTTTGGGCTCGTTGCCGTTACCGTGCACCAGGATGAAGCTCCCCTTGCGCGGCGACTCCCCCTTGGCAAGCCAGGCGTCGCTCCCGATCGGTATCAGGGAGAGCTCGCGCAGCCGGCTCATGGCCGCCTGGTCCGAGACAAGCCCCGGGAAACGGAAGAAGGGGGACGGCACCAGCCCGTTGGCGAGAAGTTGCTGCTCCAGGTCAATCACCTCGGCCGACATGTCGGTCCCCGGGGTGAGCAGGAAGTTTTGCTCCAGGGGCGCTTGCGGATGGTAGTCGTGGTGGTAGGAGTGGTTCACCCAGGTGATGGCCAGCCTCCCCGCCGCCGTCTCCCCCTTGAGGTAGGAGAGCTCCTCGGGGTGGTTGGCGAGCCACACTCCCGACACCGCTACCGCAACAGGAACGGGAGTCCCGTTGCAAAGCGCCCCGGCGGCGTCGAAAAGCTCGCGCTCGAAGGGACGTTTCGAGGGGCAGAGGTCGACGGTCAGGAAAACGCCTTCCACCGCGCTCTCGGCCCGGGTCGCGCCGCCGTTTTGCAGCCGGTAAGGGGCCAGGCTGTGCCTGTCCAGCGCTTTCATGAAACGTGTGGAGCCGAGAGATGCCTCGGAGGCGTCGGAGAAACCGAGGGTCGAGGCAGGGAGGTTGGAGCTTGTCAGGGTAACCGGATCGACAACGAGGAGGTGAGCCACCTGGTCGGATTTGAAGCTGCGGATGGCGACCCGGGTCTTCCCCTGCTGGTCCTGCACCGTTTTCCGGATCACCCGGTACTCGGTGATCCGCGCGGCATGACAGACGCCGGAGACGTTCATTAACAGCAGAACCAGCAGAAGGGAGCGAAGCGGGGAGTTTTTTGCCTTGATCATGAAGTCAGCGTCAGACGAGCACGGAGCGAAGCGCCGCCTCGATCTTCTCCACGTCCACCCGGGTATTGAAGCAGGGTCCGAAGGGGCGGTCGTTCAGCACGCCGATCACGGGGAGCGGGTAGCAGTCCTTGATCCCGGAGGTGAGATCGCGCTCGCAGGCGACGGCGAGAACCAGCTTGGGGCGCTTGTCTATGATGACCTTCCGCGCCAGGGTGCCGCCGGTGGCTACCGAGATATCCACCTGGTATTTCTGCGCCAGCACGGAAAGCCCCGTGATGTCGCACCTGCCGCAACGCACGCATTTGCCGATATCGCCGGTCACCTTGATCTCGCAGTCGAAAAGCTGCAGGCAATGGGGGAGCAGGATCAGTATCCGGTCCGGTTTGATCTTGAGCCGCTGGGAGGTGACCAGGCTGTTGTTCATGGCGACGAACGACTGCCGGATGGTGTCCTTGGAGATGCCGCAGAGCCGGCCGATCTGCTCGATGAGCGGGAGCAGGAATTTGATGACCACGCCGCGCATGAATCTGGTGAAGAGGATGTCCTTGCCGAGCGCGGTGGTCAGGACCAGCAGCAGCGTCCCCAGCAGGGCGATGCCCGACAGGACGCCGAAGAGCATGCCGGCCAGGCTCGGCAGCTCCGGATGTATGTTGGCAAGCCCCATGGTCGGAATCCACCAGCCGAGGTAGATGAGCCCGACCACCAGGATGCAGGTGAGTCCCATGAGAGCGACGAAGAGCCGCTTCTGGGGAGGTTTCTGGGAGTGCCCCTTATAACTCAACCATCAACCCCTTTTGCCCAGGGCCGCACCGGGCTCAAGTTTGCACCCCGCCAGGAACTCAGCCGCGGAGAGGCGTTTCTTCCCCTCCAGCTGCAATTCATGAATGATGATGCTCCCACAGCCGCAGGCGACCTCGATGCCGTCCCGGCCGGCGCTCAGGATCTCGCCGGAGCTCCCCTTCCCCGAGCCGGTCTGCACGCGGTAAACCTTCAAGAGCTTGTCGTCCAGATAACTGTAGGCGCCGGGCCAGGGGGTCATGCCGCGCACCAGGTTCTTGATGCCGGCGGCATCCTTACCCCAGTCGATCAGGCCGTCCTCCTTCTTGAGCATCGGCGCGTAACAGGTGAGCGCATCGTCCTGCTTCTCAGGGACCAGTCCCCCGGCGGCCAGCCGGTCCAGCGTCTCGGCCAGAAGCTCGGCGCCGATTTTGGACAGGCGGTCGTGCAGGGAGCGCGTGTCCTCGTCCGGGTCGATCGGGGTCGCTCTTTTGAGCAGCATGTTGCCCGTGTCGAGCCCCACATCCATCATCATGGTGGTGACGCCGGTCTCCGTTTCGCCGTTGATGATGCACCAGTTGAGCGGCGCGGCGCCTCGATAGCACGGCAGGAGCGAGGCATGCACGTTGATGCAGCCGTACCCGGGGATCTCCAGCAGCGCCTTGGGGAGGATCTGCCCGAAGGCGACCACCACGATCAGGTCCGGATTCAGCGACCGGATCTCCTCGATCGCCTCGGGATGGCGCACCTTCACCGGCTGGAGCACCGGGATGCCGTGCTGTTCAGCCAGGAGCTTCACCGGCGGAGGAAGCGTCTGCTGCCCCCTTCCCTTCGGGCGGTCCGGCTGGGTCACGACGGCCACCACCTGCTCTCCCCGCTCGATCAGCGTGCCGAGCGTCGGGCAGGCAAACTCGGGCGTTCCCATGAAGATGATGCGCATCCCCGTCATCAGTGCTCCTTCGCTTCTTCCTGGGCACGCTGGTAGCGCTTGCGGAAGATGCCGCGCTTAAGCGGCGAGAGGTGGTCTATGAACAGTATGCCGTCCAGGTGGTCGATCTCGTGCTGGAAAGCGATGGCGAGGAGTTCGTCGGCCCGGAAGATGACCTCCTCCCCGTCCAGGTTGAGCGCCTTCACCACAACCCGGGCGTGCCTGCGGACGTTGGCGGAGAACTTGGGGACCGAAAGGCACCCCTCCTCCTCGTACTCCTCCCCCTCGGCGTGGATGATCTCGGGGTTGATGGCGACGATCAGCGCCGGCGGCTCGTCCTTCATCGAGACGTCGATCACGATGATGCGCTGGTGTACCCCGATCTGGGGAGCAGCGAGCCCGACCCCCGGAGCGTCGTACATCGTCTCCGCCATGTCGCGCACCAGCTCGCGCGTCTTTTCCGTGATAACGGTGACCGGGTTGGAGCGCTTCTTCAGCTCCGGGTCCGGATAGGTGAGTATTGTTCGTACCATATCTGTCCATCCTTTGGGGTTAAAGCTATCACGCCACTATATAAACTTGAAAAGAAAAAATCAATGCATTACTCATGAGTCAACCCTGCCTGTGGATAGGCAGGAGTCGAGTCATGCTCTCTCCGTTCAGCGGAATGCTGACGGCTTCCGGTGACCGGTTTCCGGAAACTTCCCATTGCTAAACCCGATTAGTGCTAATCCTCTGCTGGTCCTATCTCCCCCCCTCCCCTGGTGGGCGGGGGCAGGGGGCATTGCCATTAAGTTAAGGGAAATAGGNNCCACCACACCCGCATCCTGATGGCGGGCACGGCCCACCCTACATGAGCCACGGAACCACCGCTTAACTTAATGGCAGTGGGGCTGGGGGGAGGGCTTAAAGTCCCCTCTCCCCTGGTGGGGGAGAGATAGCCGTTCCGGCCGCAAGGGCGAGCAGTGTCCCCACGAGAGCCGCGCAATACCAGCGTGTACTGGCGCTTTCATGATATTTATTTTAATGAACTAGTCTTAATTCAAAGAAGTGTAAATGAAATCCCTCTCTTCGCAAGCCGTGCAGGAGCTTGTGGGCAGCAGCGCATTCCCGCCTATTCAGGTTTTAGTTGACTATGATTTTATTAAAGGCTAAGTTGAAGCAAATTAACCCATCCCAGCTAACGCCCGGTTTTCGCCCGCGACCAAAGGGACGGGCCTTTCGAACCCATGAAGAACTCGAAATCCGGCTCGTCATTTCACACCTCAGAAAAACCCGTTACGGCTATTTCCATACCTTCTGGACAGAACTTCAATTGGAGACGACCAAACATATCCTTTATGACACGGAAAATTGGGACCATAGCCAAAATAACGAGGCCGCGCATTACTGGAATCGTCCAGCGGGGAAGGTTAATCCGTTTGTTGGACCACTGCGCGAAGAGGCCCATCATCTGGGTTTCGGCTCCTGCCGGTTCCGGCAAGTCCACGCTTGTCACAAGCTATCTTGACGAGTACAAGCTCCCCTGCCTGTGGTATCAGGTCGATGAAGGAGATGCGGACATCGCCACGTTCTTTTACTACATGGGACTGGCCGCAAAGAAAGCATCTCCACGGAACCGCAGATCCCTCCCCCTCTTGACTCCCGAATACCTTCAAGGAATCACCACATTCACCCGCCGTTTTTTCGAGAACCTCTACGGCAGATTAAAGCGGCCTTTCGTACTGGTATTCGACGACTACCAGGATGTTCCGCCCGATTCGGGATTTCACGAAATAATGCGGGAAGGGCTGTCATCTGTCCCCGATGGAATCAATATTATTATAATCAGCCGCGGTGGGCCGCCACCTGTTTTTGCGCGCCTGCGGGCATCCAACAGGATGAGCTTCATCGGCTGGGAGGAAATCAGACTTGACTTCGAGGAAACAAAGGCTCTCATCCTGAAGCAAAAGCAGCGTCAATTCTCGGATGAAGTGCTGACAGATCTTTACAGCAGGACCGAGGGATGGGCTGCCGGGATTGTCCTGATGCTGGAACGGATGAGAACGGATGAAAAGGATCCGGCAACGCTTCACGATCCTACCCATGATGAAATTTTTCACTATTTTGCCGCGGAATTGTTCGATAAAACGGGCAACAGGGTCCAAGAGTTTCTGCTCGCATCGGCCTTAATGCCGGGCATGACTGCCGAAGAGGCTCAGGAGCTGACCGGCAACAATGCATCGGCAGCGATCCTGGCTGCCTTGAATCGTAACCACTTTTTTACCGAAAGACATTGCACCGCGAATCCCGTCTTCAAGTACCACCCTCTATTTCGGGAATTCCTGCTGGCTCGCGCGGAAGATACGCTGCCAGCGGCGCAGATGCTGGAACTGCGGCGGAATGCGGCCGCCCTGCTTGAAAGAAGCGGCCGTATCGAGCCGGCAGCGGAACTGATGTGCAAGATCGGTGACTGGAACGCCCTTGCGCGCCTGATCAATACTTGTGCGCATGACTTCATTGCGCAGGGGCGGAACCAGACCCTGGAGGGGTGGCTCAGGAGCTTTCCCGAAGGTTTCGCTGAACACTTCCCCTGGCTGGAATACTGGCTCGGCGCCTGCAGGCTCCCCTTTAATCCGCTTGAGAGCCAGCGCCATTTCGAACGGGCCTTCGAGCTGTTCGGAAAAGAAAATAATCCTTCCGGCCAGTTCCTGGCATGGGCAGGAAAAGCCGATTCCATTTACTATGCCTGGTCCGACTTTACTTCTCTAGACCGTTGGTTTGTCCTGCTCGACGAACTCCTTCAACGGCAGCCGGTTTTCCCGTCCGTAGAAATCGAAGTCATTGTTTCGAACAGCGTCTTCGGAGCGTTGCTTTATAGGAATCCCGAGCACGCCAAACTCGTTTTCTGGGAAGCGCGGTTAGACAAACTTCTCCATACGATTACCGACAGCCGCCTGCGTATGACGATGGGGAGCAATCTCGTCAATTATTATCTATGGGTCGGCGATTTTGCGAAGGCGGCGCGGCTGATCGATACGCTGAGAGCGTCGGTCCATGCCCGTGACATACCGCCTCTCGTACTCATGATGTGGAATTCAATGGGGGCGATTTTCCACTGGAATGTATGCGATTTCGAGGGCTGCCGTAGGACTGTTGCCGAAAGTCTCAAGACCGCCGAGACTATGGGCGTTCACCTTTTTGACATGATCATGCTTTCCCATGCCACCTACGGTGCTTTGAGCGCCGGAGAGCTTTCCTCCGGAGCAGATCTTCTTGATCAGATCAAATCCTTGATGAGCTGTGCCCGCTGGGTGGATATCGCGCATTACCAATATCTCGCTGGATGGGAGGCTGCCCTCCGCGAAGATTTCCCACGTGCTCTTGATCATGCGCAGGTGTCGCTATCGCTCACTGAGAAATCAGGGGTCCTGTTTCCACAGGCTCTCAGCCATGCGGCATTGGCGCAGCTCCTGATATCGCTCAAGCAATATCACGAGGCTTCACGCAGCATTCTGATGGCGCGTCATATCGGTCAAGGCATGAAGAGCTCGCTCATTGAAATGATATGTCTTCTGTCAGAAGCCCGGCTGGCTCTTGATCAGAACGATGAGATCAAGTGCCTCGTGACTCTGCGTGAAGCATTCGCGCTGGGGAAAAGTCAGGGCCATTTAAATCACCCCTGGTGGCAGCCGAAAGTGATGGCGCGACTCTGCGCCAAGGCCCTGGAGGCTGGAATCGAGGTTGAATATGTACAGGGTCTTGTTCTCAAACGACAGCTGTTACCTTCGAGCACTTCTGTGCCACTGGAAAACTGGCCCTGGCCGTTAAAGATATATACGCTTGGCCGTTTTGAGCTGGTCAAGTACGGGGAGCCGGTACGTTTCTCAGGCAAGGTCCAGCAGAAGCCGCTGGCCCTCCTGAAGGCGCTGATATCCCTGGGCGGCAGGGAGGTGGCCGTGGAAAAGCTGGTCGACCTCCTCTGGCCGGATGCCGATGGTGACGTCGCTCACCAATCCTTCACCACTAATCTGCACCGTCTGCGTCGCCTGCTTGACAATGACAAGGTCATTCGGTCAAACGACGGGAAAGTAACCCTTGACGCCCGTTATTGCTGGACCGATGCCTGGGAATTTGAACGGTTTGCCGGCGCAGTGGAAACCGACTGGAACGGTAAGCTGCCGCAGGAACTCCCACTCCAGGCTGCCAAGCAGATAAAGAAGGGGATGGATCTCTATAACGGTCATTTCCTCTCCGGCGAACCCGGCAGTCCATGGGCAGTTTCCATGCGCGAGCGCCTCCGTTCCAAGGCGCTCCGCCTAATCGGCAAGGCCGGCGCCTACCATGAATATCATGGAGAGTGGGCGACGGCTGTCGAGTGTTACATGAAAGGGCTCGCAATCGATGATCATATCGAGGAGTTCTACCAGCGCCTGATGATCTGTCACCACCGCCAGGGAAAACAGGGAGAAGCTCTGGCGGCTTATGCCCGCTGCCGAAAGATCCTCGCCACCATCGGCGGCAAGTCGTCCGAAAGAACCCGCTCCATCCATGAAGCCCTCCTTGACCGCCGGGACCCGGAAATTCTAGCGCCCGTCCCCTGATTTTTTTATCTTCCTCCATTTTTCTCCGATTCTGTAAGCAATCTGCAATACCCCCCCTGATAGAGTTACCTCCCTATAACGTGCCGGTGACTACCGGGCAGGGTGAGGTGAGCCTCGTCGTGAAGGACCTGCTCGGGCGGGAACATATCGTCGCCGTCCCCTATTACGCAAGCCCCGCACTTCTGAAACGGGGGCTTAACGACTTTTCCTGCGAAGCACGGTTCATGCGCGACAATTACAGCCTGAAGAGCAATGACTACGGAGATTTCCTTTTTTCCGGAACAGAGCGGCGCGGCTTCAAAGAAGAAACAATGAAAATAGAGGCTGATACGGGAAAAGGCAAATGCACTTTTACGCTTTTGGCGCCAAAGGACCTCTCCGGCGTCCCGGATCTCGGTAACGTGATTTGCAGATGACCCTGAGCCATGAAGGTTCTGTGAACAACTGCGGGAATCATCACCAACTCTTAAAGGAGGAAGTACAATGATCACCAAGAAGCAAGGATTTGCCGGCGCTTCATTTTTCAGATTAACCCCTCAAACCGCTTTCTTATTGCTCCTCGCTGTCTGCCTGCTCACGGCAATTGGGCATGGCGATGCCGAGGCGTACGATGCCGGGACACTGCTCGGCGGCACAATTACCACGGTCAACGCAGGAGCGGGGAACCAGACCGACCCGCACGTGGACGGCAATCTGGTCGCCTACACCAGCTCGCTTAATGGGACCACCCAGATCCGCTACTTCAACCTCGCCACGAACACCGACGCGGGAATCCCCACCACCGGCACCTCCCTCGATTTTCTCTCGGACGTGAGCGGCAAAATAGTCGCCTTCTCGCAGGTCGACAGCGGCCAACAGTCAATCTGGACCTTCGACACCACCACCGCAGGCCCCGCTGTGCAGCTGGCTCCGGGGCCTGCGCTGAACCGCCGGAACGGCGTCATCGGCGGCGCCACCGTCGCCTGGCAGGACTTGGGTTACGGCACCGGCGGGATGCTCGGCTCCGAAGTGGTCGCCTACGATTTGCCTACCGGGACCGTAACCCGGCTGACCAGCGACACCCTGGTCGATCGCACCCCCGCAGTGGCGCAGGACGGCAACGTCGTGGTCTGGGAGAAGTGCGCGACCGCCATCGCTAACTGCGATATCTGGCAGGCGGTGAAGGGGGCCACGGGCTGGACTGTCAGCCAGGTAACCGCTACCCCCGACGACGAGCGGTTTGCCGACACGAACGGCACGCTGGTGGTGTATGGCGGCTCTCGCGCGGGCAGCGCCACCGTCCAGGATATCTACTGGAGACCGGTGGCGGGCGGCCCCGAGGGGCAGCTGGCGATGCCGGTTGAGCAGCGCAACGCGAACATTTCGGGCAACATGATCGCCTTCGAGAGCCGCGACCTGACCGACCCGACTCCCAACTGGGACATCTATCTCTATGACCTTGGCGCGTCGACCCTCCATCGGCTGACCGACACCCCGGGCCTCGACGAGGTGTTGAACGACATCTCGGTAGTGGGGGGCCAGATCCGGGTGGTGTGGTCGGTGTTGGAGGCGGACCACAACGTATACGCGACGACTTTCGCGTTTCCCGTGGCGAACGCCGGGCCTGACCAGGCGGTGCACAACGGCAGCGTCGTCACCCTCGACGGCGGCGCAAGCGCCGACCCGGACTTGAAGTACCCGCTCGGTTACGCCTGGACCATCAACTCGGCGCCCGCCGGCAGCGCGGCAACGCTTGCCGACCCGGCCGTCGTAAATCCCTCATTCACCGCCGACCTGCCGGGAGACTACACCATCAAACTGGTGGTAAAAGACGGCTCAGGCCTTGTCAGCGCAGCGGACAGCGTCACGGTGAGCACCACCAACACCCCTCCCGTGGCCGATGCGGGGCCTGACCAGGCCGTCACCTTGACCGGCGCAACGGTCCAGCTCGACGGGAGCGGCAGCTATGACCTGGAGGGGGACCAGTTCACCTACCAGTGGGCGCTTGTTCAGAAGCCCCTGGGGAGCGCCGCCGCGCTTTCCGATCCGGCTCTTGCCAACCCCACTTTCATTGCCGATGCCCATGGTGACTATCTGCTGACACTCGTGGTCAGCGACCCGTGGAGCACCAGCGCTTCCGACAGCGTCACCATGAGCTTCTCCAACTCGAAACCCGTCGCCGATGCCGGAGGCAACCAGTCCGTCGTTGCCGGGAGCGTCGTTGAGTTGAACGGCAGCGGAAGCACCGACGCCAACGGCGACGTGCTCGCCTGCACATGGAGTTTCGTCTCCAGGCCCACGGGAAGCAGCGCCGTACTTACAGCCTCTTTGCCTGCCGCGGCGAGCTTTACAGCGGATATGACCGGCGCCTACGTGGTGAGCCTGGTGGTGAACGACGGCTTTATCGACAGCGACCCCAGGAATGTCACCATCGAAGCAACGGGGGGGACACATGGAATCATCGAAATCCTGACCCAGGCCATCTCCGCCATCAATCATGAGGATCCGGGGAGTTTCAAAAACAGCAATTTGCCAAACACCCTCACCAACAAGATAAACGCCGCCATCCAGATGATAGACCAGGGTCTTTACGGGGATGCGCTCGACAAGCTCCGGAACGACATCCTCGGCAAGACCGACGGCTGCGCAACAGCAGGGGGGCCGGACAAGAACGACTGGATCACTATCTGCGGAGCCCAGAACCAGGTCTTTCCCCTCATCATCGAAGCCATCATGCTTTTGAGCCTTCTGTGAGTGTGGCAAAAGCACGCCGCCTCAGGGCGATTCATATGCGGCTTCATAAAACTCAACAGCTTTCTCAGGAGGTTAACATGGAAAATCAGAAGCGTATGGCGGGTGTGGTCCTCAGTTTATTAGTGCAGCTTCTGTTTCTGACCATGGGGCTGCCGCACAGTGCGCAGGCCGCATGGGGAGATCTCGACCCGAGCTTCGGCACGGGCGGCGAGGTCGTGACGGACTTTGTTTCCTACAACGAATCAAGCGTTGCCATCCAGGCAGACAGGAAGATCGTAGTTGCGGGAACTGCCTATAACGGCACTAATTGGGACTTCGCCTTGGCGCGGTATAACGCAGACGGCAGCCTCGACCCGAACTTCGGTACGGGTGGCATAGTCATGACAGACTTTGCTTATAATGACAATGCCGCTTTAGTCGCCGACTCTGCCAGTAGCGTCGCCATCCAAGCAGACGGAAAGATCATTGCTGTGGGAGATGTCTTTAACGGTACTAATTCGGACTTCGCCCTGGCGCGGTATAACGCGGACGGCAGCCTCGACACGAGCTTCGGCACGGACGGCAGGGTCACGACAAACTTTGTTTCCGGCTACGCAGACCCGAGCTGCGTCAAGGAGGTGTCACAAGAGACTGACATTGCTTCCAGCTCTGACGCTGCCAGAAGCCTCGCCATCCAAGCAGACGGCAAGATCGTAATTGCGGGATCTGTTAGCCCCCCTTCTTACTGCGGCTATCTCGTTAGTACTAATTATGACTTCGCCCTGGCGCGGTATAACACGGACGGCAGCCTCGATACGAGCTTCGGCATAGGTGGCAAGGTCATGACAGACTTTGCTTCCAGCGATGATGAAGCCTATAGCGTCGTCATCCAGAACGGCAAGATCATTGCTGCGGGATATGCCTCTAACGGTAGTAATAGGAAAGACTTCGCTCTGGCGCGGTATAACGCAGATGGTAGTCTCGATCCGAGCTTCGGCACGGGCGGCAAGGTCACGACAGACTTTGCTTCCAGCTATGATTATGCCAATAGCGTCGCCATCCAGGCAGACGGCAAAATCATGGTTGTGGGATCTGCGGTTAACGGTATCAATAGTTGGGACTTCGCCCTGGCTCGGTATAACGCAGATGGTAGTCTCGACTCGAGCTTCGGCACGGGCGGCAAGGTCACGACAGACTTTGCTTCCAGCTATGATTATGCCAATAGCGTCGCCATCCAGGCAGACGGCAAGATCATTGCTGCGGGATCTGCCAATAACGGCACTAATGACTTCGCCCTGGCTCGGTATAACGCAGATGGTAGTCTCGACCCGGGCTTCGGCACGGGCGGCAAGGTCACGACAGACTTTGCTTCCCACTATGATTATGCCGATAGCGTCGCTATCCAGGCAGACGGCAAGATCATTGTTGCGGGAAATACCTTTAACGGTACTAATAATAACTTCGCCCTGGCGCGGTATTTGGTAGAGTCACCCAATCCGTCCCCCGGCGGTACAATGCCCGGGAGCAATGTCACGGTCCAGCCTGTAGACCCCAATACAAATACCTCGCCAGTAACCCTTACGTTTGACAATGTCACGCGTTCCGGCTCGACCACGGTGACCACGAGCGGCACGGGCACCCCGCCCCCCAACGGCTTCAAACTCGGCAACCCGCCAGTCTACTACCACATCGAGACCACCGCAGGGTTCGACGGACAGGTCCACGTCTGCATCAGCTACAGCGGGATAAGCTTCGGCAATGAAAACGACCTGCGGCTTTTCCATGAGACATCCACAGGCTGGCAGGACGCCACAGACCCCGGGTATCCGGACACCGTCAATAAAGTCATCTGCGGCACTGTCTCTTCGTTCTCGCTCTTTGGCGTGTTTGAGGAGCAGGGCTATAGTTTCACCGGTTTCTTGCCGCCTCTTGAGAATCCTCCCGTGCAGAATGCGGCAAAAGCGGGACAGACCATTCCGGTCAAATGGCAGCTTCTCGATGGGAGCGGAGGCTATATAAGTAATCCGGCCGTCGTTTCAGCCACTTTGTATAGAGTGGTCGCATGCAACGGATCAGGCTCCGGGGAAAACCAGGTACCCGCTGAAACGAGCGGTGCATCAGGGCTTCGCTATGACTTCGAAACGAACCAGTTCATCTATAACTGGAAGACCGATAAGTCGTGGACGGGGAAATGTTACACCTTCACTCTCAGATTCGACGACGGGAGCGAACATTCCGCCTATTTTTCACTGAAATAGCCAACGAGAATAGAGACGGGGCACAAAGATGGCCCCGCCTTTCAAAAACGAGAGGGGGCAAGACCGTGAAGGCCGGTTTTCGGGAGGCTCCGGCCGCATTAGGAAGGCACGGGGACATCCTGGAAAGAAGGAAAGGGTCAAGTCTCAACTCTATACAGAACTTAAAGATGTCGTTGGTTGAGATTTGACCCTTTATCATTTAAGACAGCCAGCCACAATCAAGGAGGATAAGGAAATGAAAAGGATCTTGATGACATTGCTTTTACTGAGTTGCATTTTTTCCGTGCCCGGTCTGACATTGGCCGCGACCTACTCCTACAAGGAACTTGTTCCCCCAGGTTGGTCGTGGGCTGAAGCCAAGAGAATAAACAACAACGGGGCAGCCGTCGGATGGGGGGGATTGGATGGCGCCACTTCTAAAGGCTTCCTCTATGACGGCTCCTCATATACCGATATACTCCCCACCGGCTGGCAATTCGTTGGAGAGGCTTTGGATATTAATGATGGCGGAGCAGTCGTCGGATTTGGCGGACTAGGGGATGGTAGCGACGGCGCTACTAAAGGCTTTTCTTATGAAGGAGGCACATTTACAGACACCGATATACAGCCCGCCGGTTGGTCGCATGTTAACGTCCACGGCATCAGTAACAGTGGGGCAGTCGTTGGCTGGGGCTGGGACGTCGCCGTCACTACAGGCTTTCTTTATAACGGCGGGGCATATACCGCTGTACTTCCGCCCGGCTGGTTGGGAGCTGAAACTGAGGGCATGAATAACAAAGGGGCAGTCGTCGGATGGGGCAATGATAGCGCAGGCATGGTTAAAGGTTTTCTTTATAGCGGCGCCGCTTATACCGCTCTCCTTCCCGCCGGCTGGTCGGAGGCGCACGCCATGAGCATCAATGACAGTGGGGCAGTGGTCGGTTTTGGCCAGGACGGCACCGGGACCACCAAGGGCTTTCTATACGACGGCACTAGTTATACCGATATACTTCCCACCGGCTGGTCGTCTGCGTATGCCTTGAGCATCAATAACAACGGGGCGGTTGTCGGATGGGGCGTGAATGGCGCTGGAAAAACCAAAGGCTTTCTTTATAACGGCGCCACCTATGCCGACATTCTTCCCACCGGCTGGTCGTCTGCATACGCTTACGACATCAATGACAACGGAGCGGTCGTCGGATCGGGCTATGACGGCGCCGGGATCAAGAAAGGATTTATCGCCACGCCGGATAATGATGGCGACGGCGTCGGAGATAGTTCCGACAACTGCCCGGGCGTACCCAATCCCCTTCAACGCAACAACGACGGTGATCTCTATGGCAACCTATGCGACAACTGCCCATCGGTCGCCAATGATGACCAGGCCGACAATGATAACGACGGCCTAGGTGATGCCTGCGACAATGACGACGACAATGACGGCGTAGCGGATGTCAGCGACAACTGCCAGTTCGTTTCCAACTCATCCCAGGTTGACTTTGATGGGGATGGACAGGGTGACGCTTGCGATGGCGATGACGACGGTGACGGCGTGGACGACAACTTCGATCAATGTCCTGGTACGGCAGCGAACGTCATAGTAGATTTTACTGGCTGCAGCTGCGCCCAGCTTGTGGACATGGCTGTTCCCTGCAGCGCTGCATGGAACAGCCATGGCGACTATGTCTCAGAAGTTGCGAAAGCGGTCAGGGCCTGTCTGCTCACCGAGGATGAGAAGGGCCAGATCATAGCAGAGCGAGCACAAAGGGGCTGCGGAAAAAAAGAGAAGATAAGGGGATTAGCGGCTCCGTAAATACAGCAAAAAGAGGCAGGGTCTCTTCTGACCCTGCCTCTTTTTCAGGCTCTTCAGGTAATATATTTTCCAACTCAGCAAGGATCAGTTTATGGTTTGCGACATTTGCCGGATTTGCCATAGTCACATCGACTACGCACAGCTTGATGAAGTTTATCCTCACCTGTCAGACGGTTCATACGATCTGCCACCGGCAGGCATGTCTTTATTGGAAGAAGACATCTATTGGGGGACAATATGCCTTGATTGTGCACGATCAGCTGAAGCGAGCCTGCCGGAAAACGTTGGGCTTCCAGCCCTCCCGCCAAACAAGCAGTGGGTGCTGCCTAGGCCCATTGGGCCCGACTATGTAAATTAGACGGCAAAAAATCAATGCATTACTCATGAGCCGTGCCTTGCGGCCGCAGCAAAAGTTGGGCAGGGGTAGCCGTTATCCTATTTAAATGCCAGCCGGTCCAGGTTGACCAGACCGCTTGAGACGGTGAGGCTGCCGCGGACGACGGTTGTCCCGTCCCGGGTGCTGTACGGTTCATCATAACCGCCGGCGATGCGGATCTTCTTGTCAGCTGCGCAGATGACCGCTTCGGTGAAGTCAATGCCCCAGAGGCGGATGGTGTCGCTGTCGGCGCTGGCATCGTAGGCGGCCTGAATGCCGGGGCTGTAGATCCCTTCTCCCCTGGGGATGTAGGTTGAATGAGCCATGTCCTTCATGAAGGTGGCCGTGGTCCCGAAGTCTGCGGTCATGGTCAGGAGGCAGTCCGCCGGGCCGGTGCAGGCGCCCGACCAGCCTCCGAAAACGGAGAACGGTGCGGCAATGGCATGCAGGGTGATCGCAGAGCCGCCTCTGAAGCGGGCCGAGGAGTTGGAGCCGGCGAAGATGCCGCTCGGTTCACTCACCACCATCCCCGCGCCGCTGCCGTTCACCTCCAGGCTCAGCGTGTAGTCGGGTAGCGCGGCAAATGTCGCCGTCACCGTCTTCGCCGCATCCATGGTCACCTGGCAAGCCCCCGTTCCGCTGCATGCACCGCTCCAGCCGGTGAAGACCGAATTGTTGTCGGGGGTGGCGCTTAGGGTAACGGTGCTAGCAGGCGGGAACGCCACGATCATCATGGTATCGGTTGAGGAAAGATGGACCCCCGTCGGAGTGCTGGAAACCTCCCCCTTGCCGCTATTTGCCGGGCTCTTCCCGACTGCAAGGGAGTACCGGCGCTCCGGCACCTGCATGCAGGGGGCGCTGCGCCCCAGGCGATAGATAGCGGAGCCGCTCGGACGGTAGTCGCCATAGACGATGTCGCCACAGTTGTTAAGATCCAGGCCGAAAGTAGCGCTGAGGTAAGGCACCAGCACCCCGCGCACGCTTGAGACCAGGCGCATCGTGGGCCAAGGCTGGCCCAGGTATTCGGCCCAGACTATCTCGCCGCTGTCCGAGATGGCCGGGCTGCTGTGACTGACGCTGTCACCGGTAACGGGCACAGGCTCCGTGCTCCCGGCTGCCAACAGGTACACCTGCAACGGTCCCGACTCCTGCGGGGGGCGCACGAAGACCACGTCCCCGCGGTTGTTGATGCTGGCATCGAAGCTGGGAACCGGTCCGCTGGTGATCTGCCCCCTCAGGCTGGAGAAAATCTGGCTGTTGCTGCCACCCCCTTCCTGGCTCCAGACCACCTCCCCGTGGTCGTTGATGTCGACCTTGTAGATCCAGTACTGGCCGCTGGCAAAGGTCACCGGCTGGTCATTGATGATGCCCCGCACCGTACTTACGATGGAATTCTCGTCCGTTTCCACCCAAACCAGATCGCCCAGGTTGTTGCCAGCCACGGAGGTGTGCCGCACCGGGTCGCTGGTCAGTTGGCCGCGCAGCGAGGAGAAGATCTGTTCCTTGCCGGTCGCCTGGTCCAACTGGAGCCAGAACACCTCCCCGAGCGAGTTGATGGCGGGGTGCCAGTCGGTTCCCGTGACCACCACCTCGGGGCAGGGACCGACCCCGCAGTTGTTGCTGTATTTGCTGAGCGAAACGGCGTAGCCGATGCGCCCCGTCTGCGCCTCCAGCTTGAGATGGTAGCTGCCGCCGTACTGGGCCGTGACGTCGATGCCGGTCGGGTTGAAGCGGGTGGCACCGCTGACCGGGTTCCCCGCGTTGTCGTAGAGCCCGACCGTGAGCTGGTTGCCCACGCTGTTGTCGTAGTTCACCGTGACGTGGATGGTGTCGCCGGCCGCGGCCTCGAAGCGGTACCAGTCCACCTGGTTTGCCGAGGCATCGGCCACGCCGCTGAAGATGTCCCCAAAGAGCACCGGCGTCGCCTGCTCCCGACTGTCATTGGGCTCGGGGTGGTAGCTCCCCGTTGCGCCGCTCGATTGAGCGCAGGGGGCGTTGCTGCCGAGGCGGTAGATGCCGGCGCCTTCCATCGCGCCGTAGCTGCCGTAGACGATATCGCCGCAGCTGTTCAGATCCACACTGGAGCCGTCGGCCACATAGGGTACCAGCACGCCACGCAGGCTGGTGACCAGCCGCGTCGTCCCGGGCAGGGCCGGGTCCCGTTCGGCCCAGGCCACCTCCCCGCTCTCCGCGATGGACGGGCTGTAGTGCAGGAGGCTGTCGCTGGTTAACGCCACCGGCTCCGTGCTCCCGGCAGCAAGAAGGTACACCTGCATCGGTCCCGCTTCCTGGGAGGGTCGGACAAAAACCAGGTCCCCCAGGTTGTTGATGCTCGGCTGGTAGCTGGAGATCTGGCCGCGGGTGAGCTGGCCCCGCAGGTTCGAGAAGATCTGGCTGTTGCCATCATCGCGGGTCTCGTTCCAGACCACCTCCCCGCGGTCGTTGATGTCGATGAAGGAGATCCGGTTCTCGGTCATGGCCACGGTCACCGGCTGGCCGTTGATGACGCCGCGCAAGATCTTGTCGGATGGGCCGTCGACAGCTTCCACCCAGACCAGATCGCCCAGGCTGTTGCCGGCCACGGCCTGGTGCTGCGCCTGATCGCTGGTGAGCTTGCCGCGCAGCGAGGAAAAGAGCTGTATGTTCGCCGTTGCCCGGTCGTTCTGGAGCCAGAACACCTCACCCAGCGCATTGATTGAGGGCATCCAGACGTCGCCCGGGACCACCGGCTCCGGGCAGGGACCGGCCCCGCAATTGCTGCTGTATTTGCTGAGCGAGACGGCGTAGGCGATGCGCCCGGCCTGCGACTCCAGCTTCAGGTAGTAGCTGCCTCCGTACGGGGCCGTGAGGTCGATGCCGGCCGGGTTGGAGCGGGTGGCGCCGCTCAACAGGTTCCCGGCACTGTCATAGAGCCCTAGAACGAGCTGGTTCCCGGCGCCGTTGTCGTAGTTCACCGTGAGGTGGATGGTGTCGCCGGCCACCCCCCCGAATCCGTACCAGTCGGCCTGGTTCGCCGAGGCATCGGTCAAGCCGGTGAAGATGTCGCCGAAGCTCACCGGCGCCGCCTGCTCCCGGCTGTGGTTCGGTTCGGGATGGCTGACGCACGCGCTCCCTCCGATGCGGTAAAGAGCCGTGCTGCCGGTGCTGTCGTTTCTGGAGCCGAACAGCACCACGCCGCAGTTATCGATCTTGAGCGAATGCACCGAGCCGCCGAGAGCGCCATCGGTAAGCTGCCCGCGCAGATTCGAGACGATCTGCCCGCTCTGCAACCAGACAATTTCACCGTTGTCGTTGATGGCCGGGTGGTAGTAATCGCCGGTGACGGTCGTCACCGCTTCCGGGGTGCTGCTCCCCGCGGCAAGCTTGAAGATCTGCCTGTTGCCCGTGCCGTAATACTGCACCCAGACCACGTCCCCGCGGTTGTTCAGGGAGGGTGACTCGTAAAAAGCGGCCTCACGGGTCAAGCGCCCTCTGACGCTGGAATAGATGAAGGAATCGCTATAGTTGCCACTCGACCGGAGCATGACCACTTCTCCCCGGTCGTTGATCCCGGTAGCATGCAGGCTCTCCTGGGATGAGGCCAGTTGCACCGTCCTACCCGAGATGATCCCCTTGACGGTGGACGTCGACGGCCCCCATTCGTGCCCGAGATTCTCGGTCCATACTACATCCCCCATGTTGTTGACCAGGGGATAGAAGTTGGAGGTCCCGTCGATGGAAAGCCGGCCACGGAGATTGGAATGGACCTGGCTGCCGTTGATCGGGTCGGGGCTTTCCCAGACCGCCTCTCCCATGTTGTTCCCGGTCAGGCCCAGGCAGTCCGCGCCGGTGAAGAGCAGCTCCGGCTCGGAGAAAGCGCAGACCCGGTTCGGAGCCAGGAGCCAAAGCGCAGTCAGCAGGGCCAAAAAAGAACAAAAATGATGACTGAAAAAATGGACTCTCGGCAGGCTAGGTCCGTTCACTACAGGCGCACTTAACACAATCCCTCCTATCGCATTTCATATCAGGATCAACATCAACCTCTTGTCATCAGGCACCTTCAAAGGTTGCCCGCACAGTAAAAGGTACAAAAAAACCCGTCGGCGGCCGGCGGGCTTTTGCCTGCCACTTCTGCGGCCCCTCTTTCCACTATGGTGGACAGGTGGCTTTGTGCCCCACGATTACCCGTGGTTTACCATTGTCAGTGACAAATGCATGATTTGCACGGCATTATTAATGAATTTTACCCGCAATGTAAACAAAAATTTACCTGATCAGTGCCAATCTTCCGCTGATTCAAACTCCCCTTCCCTTGATGGGAGGGGCAGGGGGAGGGTGAGGCTCATGCCGGCTTTTCACCTCTCCCCAACCCTCCCCCATAAAGGGGGAGGGGGTGCTTGCCCAGCGTGTGGAAGATTAGCACTTCTAGAGTAAGTTCAACCTGTATCCCCCCTGACCCTCCCCTGCAAGGAGAGGGTCAGGGGGGGGATGGGGACAGCACGGTAATCTTATTCCGGGACAAAACGCCGCCGCAGGCGGGGTTGGTTGCTAATCAGGAAAATTTATTCCTACCGAACTATTAGCCGGGCTCGACCCTCCACCTACCGATCGGTAGAATTTCCTCTTGACAACTACCCTCAGCGGGTGTACTTACCGAATCGGTAAGACGCAGATGGCTCCACCTCGACCAGCAGACCCGACGCGCCTATTGCCCCTCTGCGATTGGCTTGGCTCTGAAGCGGGAGGAGGTCCGAAAGTGAGCAACGAATCGCAGGAACGGAGAGCGCATGACGTCCGCAACCAGGAAAATAGAGCCGGAACCAGGGGCCAGGGAAAGGCTCCTGACGGCTGCCCTTACCCTTTTTAACGAGAAGGGATACGCAGCGGCGTCGGTCCAGGAGATCGTGCAGGCGGCCGGGGTGACCGGTGCTTTACTACTTCGGCACCCTCCAGTTCTGCAGCGACCTATTCGACGCTTCGCTGGAAAGGCTTCCGGAGGTCCGCCTGATCTACGCCATTTACTTCGGTCCGCCGCAGGGGGCGCCGCAGTTCGATCTCAAGGTCAGCCATGCATGCGGGCAGATGGGCAGGGGGTCAAGCAGCAGTTCTTGTATCGAAAATTTCAATATCACGTCTCCCCCGGCAACTTACGTAGGCGTAGGGACAGCAAGGCCTGAAGGAGGAAAGTTGCTGCCATTATAGAGTTTGAAGTTTCAGGTTTTCAGGCATGTCAAAAACCTTTCGTCGACTGCTCAACAAACTCGTCGCAATATGAAAAGAAAGATGTGATTACAGGAAGCCGCCTGGAAAAGAGGGAACCTTGCTACCAGAACTCAACAAGATCCCCTCTGCAAGCAGTTTTCGGTTGTCAGTTCAACTGAACTCGTTTCCAGGCGTAGGCACCAGTTGCATCTTTGACGCACACTTCAAGAGAATCAGCTATGCCGGTACCCCCGGAAGTCATCCAAATTACGCCAGTAAGAGCACTGGTGCAGGTGGTCGGCTTGGTGGCAGTGGTTTTAAGACGTATGGCGCCGTTGACTTCTAATTTCTGTGTGGGAGCCGCTGTACCGATACCGACATTTCCGGAGCTCGTGATGCGCATTCTTTCGACTCTCCCGGTGGCGCCTGTAGCAGCTACCTCGAAAAGGAAATAAGCAGGAATAGAGGTGCTGGTCCAATCCGCTTCCGCATAACCAACAAGCCCTGCAGCGTTTCGCGGGGTTCCATCCTCAGCTACGGAGCCGAACAGAGTATAGCCTATCCTCTCCCCTTGTTTAGGCAGGACAGGCGTCGTTCCGTTAAGGCTGCTTCTGAGAGCCAAGAAACCACCACTTGATAAGGGATCGGTCCCGGTATAGTGGGAGATAACCTGGGTGTCTGCAATAGAACCGCCTTTTGTCTGAATTGCCACACCCGGCGCATTCGTTCCAACCCCAACATATCCCTTATCCGTGACCACCATCTTTTCCGTTGTCCCCGTGGTGTCCCGCACTGCAAACTTCACCTGGGCTTGGGCAAGACCCGCAACCGAAATCAGAGCCATCCCAACAAGCGCAGCCATCCTCTTCTTTATAATTCTTTCCATGGATTCCTCCTTTTTGTATTTATAGAAAAGAGTGTTGTTGTACTAATCTAATGTTTGAGGAGACTGCTGCTGATACGGGCGCTCGTCTCCAATGCGGAATGGCCGGGAGGAAGAAGCTCCTAACCGGACCCTCAAAACGAGGACAAAAATCTGAAAAGCCTCCTTAAATCAGACATCGTGTCCCCGGAACAACCCGCCAATTAGGTATGGCGTCCCCGCATTACCCGAAATATTTGCCCTCGTCAGTACTTGGCCGGAGACGTCAGAGACGTTTCTACGGGTCCCCTTTGCCTCCCTACTGGCTTCAAGTTAGATATCCTCAAGATCCCGTAATGCGTAATGTGTGACAGACAGAATCCAGGTAAAACTGCAGTCAAAAATATCGATATTGTCTGAAGATGGAGCCGTTGCCCTGTCATAGGTGTAATTGTAGGTCACCTCTGGTGCCTGAACCTGTATGGTTTGACCCCAGTACATGCTTGGTATAGGTGAAGTCTCGTGTTGGGGGCTGCCCCCAACGGTCGCCCAAGTTAGAAGTTAGACCGTCTAATGTCAGGTTACCCAGACCTGCCGCCCGGGCCGGTGGTCCAGTTGGCGCCGTTCCAGTACTTGACGTAGTATTCGGTGAGGCCGTTAAAAAAATATTTTTATGATTTGAAAGCTTGTGTTATCTCCAACGGTATCTGTGGTGAAAGATCAGAGCAATAGTCACCACCATAATTCATGCAGGTTCCTCCATCAAATGCCGCCCAAAGCTGCCCACGTATGAAGAGACCGACAATTTTCCCCTTCGCATCCCAACGGATAGCTACATCCTTCTCCTCAAAGTCAGGTGTTCCAGAAAGCACGTGAATGGCTGCAACTACTTTCTGACCCTCCTCACCTTTCATGCTGTATAGGTAGAAGTAAGCTGTATCTCCGTCATATTCGAAAACGCCAGCTTGATTACCTTCGGGTCGTATTGAACTATCGAACATTTCATTTCCTAACATATTTACCTCACTTATCGATGATTTTTTTTGAAATTTCCCCCCAAACGGTGATCCGTTCTGCTCATAGCGTCTACCCCCCCATCGGGTGTTCGATCTACGTGATGTAACTCCATCGGATGCCCGTCTGGACCGGTTGGCGCTCGACCCTTCTCCATCCTGGTCAGATCCTCAGCACTAAACTTTCCGGGGTTACTTTTCGCCTCTGTCTTCCAGAATGCCTCGCGCTCTACCTTAAATGCTGCGCGATCAATCTTCGAAGAGCCCCCCCCACTTCCAATGGTGAGGAGCATAAAGCCTGCGTTGACAAAATTTTGTTTATTTTCAGCCATTCCTTGAACAGCTACGTCAACAAGAAATTTATCCCCAGCGGCATGGCCATAGGTCCATGCTGCAATGGCTCCATATGCCTTTGCTACCGCAATTCCAGGCGGATCAGCATCACTCGCCATATTTGCATACTTACCTGCATCTGCAAAGCTCTGTGTGCCGGCGCTTATTCCTGCGCTCGCCTGGCCTGTGTTGCTTCCTACGTAATAGGTGATTTGCTCAGTACTCTCGTTAGTTTTCGCATTGTCGAATGCAAGCAATCCCTCTGGGTCGGTAAAGGTAACTGGGTTTGCATTTGCATACGCGTATGGATTGATTCCGCCCTGCAATCTAATCGGGTCCCGCTGCGTGAACCTCCCTATCGTCGGATCATAATGTCTTGCCCGGTAATAGACAAGTCCAGTCTCGTCCGGTTCCCTTCCCGTGTAACCGTACTGCGGGATGGAGTTGCCGCTGGCGGCAATGGTCTTCCCCCAAGCGTCAAACCTTTGGGTGCAGGTGGTCGCGCCCGTCTGGTCGGAAAGGGCCACGACACTTCCCAACCCATCCTGATGAAAATACTGCGCAGCAGTTGCCGTGGCGCGGATGATCGGATCGTCGGTATTCGGCCCGTGAGTAAACTGGGCAGTCGGACTTGCCCAGTCTCCGTACTCTGCCACGATATCCGGGCCGTTGTAGAGGTATTTGGCGGTGGTTGAGTCGATCGTTTTGGCTATTCGTCTTCCCTGGTCGTCATATGTGTAGTTCTGGGTGCTGATGCCGGTCTTGTCCACCTGAGTCAAACGGTTCAGGGCGTCGTAACCGAGCGTGGTCGTTGTCGCACCTTCTGTCTTCTGGTACATGTTGCCGTTGTCATCATACAGCATGCTCGCCAGCACTGTCCCGGTCGTGCTTTCCTGACGAATCTCCTTCAACTGGTTGGCGGCATCGTAGACATAGGCGGTAATGACCGGCGTGGTGATGTTCACCTTCTTGGTCGTGCGGTTGTTCAACGGGTCATAGCCGTAGTTCTCCTGCTGGGGTGCCGTGCCGTTACCCACCTGGGTCAGCCGGTTCAGGGCATCGTATTGGTAGCCGTAATTGATCGTGACCCCACCGACGCTCTCTGCGTGCGTCAAACGATTCCCAACCCCGTCGTAGCTATAGACATGCTGGCTGATGATGGTGCTGGCGTTGCTCCGATTAACAACCTTTTCCAGTGAGTTGTCAGCGTTGTACGTATACAGGGAATTGACTCCGTTGGGGAACCATTTTTCCGTCAGTCTGCCGCCAGGATCATACTTAAAGGTGACTGTCTCGTAGTTGGCGGCCCAGATACCGGAGAGGCGGCCTATCTTGTCATAAAGGTAGTCGGTCTCGTTGCCGTCGCTGTCGGTCACCCAGTTAAGGAGTCCACCTGGACTGTATGTGTAAGAAAGCATTTTGCCCCCCCGGCTGTCGGTGACGCTCTCCAGCCGGTGAGTCGTGTCATAAGTGTAATTGTAGGTCACCTCCGGTGACTTGGCCTTAATGACCTGCCCCAGTGCGCTCCTGGTATAGGTGACGTTCCCGGCTATGTTCGTCTTGGTCAGCATCTGGTGCCCATAGCCCCAGGTGTAGCCGGTGGCCTGCTCCTTGGCATCTGTCATGGTGGTGACGTTGTTGTTCACGTCATAGACAAAGGTCCAGAACTTACCCAGCGGGTCGGTCTCTTTCAGTTTTCTGCCAAAGTCGTCGTATTGGTAGGCCACCAGCGTCGTGACCACATCCGTGGCCGGATTGGTACCACTGCTGTCGGTTCTTCCGGCATCAACCCTGCTGAGGTTCCCCAGTGTGTCGTAGGTATATTTGGTGACCGGGTGGATGGCACCGTAGACGGCATCGGTGTACTGAGGGCCGACTATGCGGCTTGGCCGATTCAATTCATCATAAGTGGTCAGGGTGGTGCGGTTGGCGCTGCCGTCGGCAGGAATATCGGTACCACTGATGACGTTGCCATTGCTGTCATAATCGTATTGCAACGCTTGACCGACGCTGAAGGCCTGGATTCTTGGCTGGGTAACCTTTTTCAGGCGACCGTCCTTGGTGCTGTCGTAATATTCGTAGGTTGTCTTGTTGCCATTGGGATCGGTTATGGTACGCGGCTTACCGGAGAGGTCCAAGGTTCGGGTCACTGCGTTGTTTTCCTGATCGTAAGCCTTAATGACCCGGTTATTCTCGTCGTAGTCGAAAGAAATGGTGTAATCGTCGGGATTACTGACTATTACTACGTTACCGGCAGGATCATAGATATAGGCGGTGACGTATCCTCCGGCGTCGGTAGTGGTCTCTCTCCTGTCGGAGAGATCGTAGCTGCTGCTTGAGCTGTCCAGTAGCTTCGGCAACTCGTTGTACGTGAGGACCAGAGTCTGTCCTGACGGATTGCCGTTGGCATCATAGATATAATCGCGCTGATTGCCGGTTGCATCGGTGCCTCTCGTCACCCGGTCCACGTCATCATAATCGTAGACGGTCCGCTGCCAATCGCCATCGATGCCGGTCTTCATACGGCCAAGGCTGTCATAAGTAAGGCTGGCAATATCGTATTCACCGGCAGCGATGGTGCCGTCGCCGTTCTTATCGCCCCTGCGGGTGATGCTGACTAGGTTCAAACCAGTGACGCCATTGGTAGTGTCATTGTAGTCGTATTCCAGTGTCGGGCCGGTGAGGCTTGCCGAATTGGCAATTTGGGCGGCAAAGTCGCGCACCTTGCGGCTGGTAAGCGGGTTGCCGTAGCTATCATAGCTGTTCACCGTCCAGGCAACGATCTCACTTGCCACCGGGACATACGTTGTTGGGTCAATACCAGCTCCCAATCCGCTCTTTAACCTGATTTCCTGGAGGAGATTGCCAGAAGCGTCGTATTTGTACAGAGTGTAATTGCCGCGTGCGTCCTTCACTTTGCCCGGTTGGTTGAAGGTGTTGAAATTTGAGAACGCCGTGGTAGCGGTTGAGGGGTTGGTAATTTGTGTTACGTTGCCGCTAGCATCGTACTCATAGGAAGTCTGGTACCCTTCCGGATCTTTCTTCGTGGTGCGGTTATACGGGTTGGCCGGGTCGTAGGTGTATTTCCGCTGAGCGCTGTTCTCTTCTATAATCTCCTCGGGGTTGCCGTACTCGTCAAAGAAGAAATGCCGGCTAAAGTCCCGCTCATTAACCTGAACCGTTTCTCGCCGGAAATCGTTGTAGGTGAAGGTGTTTGTCTCGTTCAGGGTGTTGTAATGTCGGAAGGCCCGGCCATTAGCGTAGTATTCGAAGGACATGCTGTTACCACGCGGCAGGGTGTACTTCTTCAGGGCATGGTTAAGATTGATGCCGTCGCTTACACCATAATATTCGTAAGTCACCGCACTTTGGGTTCCGGCGAGTGCCAGCGGGTTGCTGTAGAGTACGAGGTCGCCGTTGGCGTTGTAGTTGTAACGGTGTCTGCGACCGGTCCAGTCGGTAACCTCAAGGATTTTATCTCCTCCAGCATACTCCAGCTTGAGAAAGTGGCCCAAACCGTCGCTGACCGTTATCGTCCCAGTAGCTTCGTAGGTCAGGGTAAGGGTGTTGTTGTTGCGGTCGCGGATGGAGATGAGTCGGGCTTTCTGTTGGGTGGATATGCCGCTCGAACTTTCGAATGTGTAGGTGAGGCCATTCCTTTCCCGTATGGTGTATTTGCCATCTGTGCCTCGTGCCATCTTAAAATAGAAGCCCTTTGGTGGGGTAAAGGTGCTGCCAATCGGAACTCCGGCACCGTTGCCGGTCACCTTAATCAATTTTTGGGAACCGGTGCCGTCGGTCCAGCTTACCGCAGAGGTGACGCCGTTCGTCACAACAAAAGTAAGGTAGTGGTTGAAGCTGTGGGTCCAGCCGTAACCGAGAGGGCCCTTCTGCGGGTTGCGGCTATTGTAGGAACGCTCAAAAACCAACGGCAGTCCACCCCGGCCCTTCAGCGAAATGTCCCGTTCGGTATGGTAGACGTTGCCGGTGACCATGTTGACCGGGTCACCGCTTTCGGTATTGTACTGTGATTGTCCGTTGCTAATGGTGCCGTCGCCCACCGAGACTACTGCAGTTGTAGTGGTTGTGCCGGTACTCGCCTGCACGTAGCCGCTGTCGGTGACTGTGGAATAATCCACACTGACCGGGTCGGATACCGTTTCGCCGCCGGCACTATTGTTAATGGCGTAAGTGGCAGACATTTTGCCGTCCACGGCGATACTATCCTTCTCAGCAATATAAACAGGTCCTTTCCAGTTTTGGTACTGAATCAGGCTACGGGGCATGGTTACGGTATGCCCTTGTGATATGTAGTTATTATAAATATCGCTACGTTCCGTGTAACTGTAGTTGAGACCGGAATTGCTGTTGTGGGTGAGCTTGTAGCACTGACTCCTAGTATCCCCGCACGAGGTAGCGTCTCCCAAGACACTCCAGTTAGCACTGGTGAGGGTCAGCACTTCGATACCGGTCTCTTTGGCGTACTGGATGCCACGAATGGTTGAGACAGCGTCGAGACGGGCATTCTCCTGCCAGATATAGGCCTCGTAAGCTGAAGCGGTGTAGCCCGATAGTTGGAAGGTCTTCCAAACTGGTTCGCCGGTTGAAATGTCGAGATTGCGAGAAACGCAACCTGGCATATCGATAAGAAAACCCTTCCTGTAGACCGCAAAAGGAAGATCGAAGAGATAATTGACCTTGGCTCGGGTACTGGCAAGTCCCAGATGGTTTCCGCTCTCGCCCGTGCCGCCGTCCAGTTCACCGATGCGCTTGTTGGCTGCAGAGATGTAGCGCAGGTACTTGAGTCCCACGATATTCAGGAATTCCCCTGTGGTTTCATCCTCGTTGGTCATGGGATTGACGTTGGCCCTGACCGAGTTCAGTAGCTTTTTGCTTCGGGTGGACAGGTGATCGTCCGAGGTCTGAAAGGCGTAAGCCAGCAGTGCATGATAGTCGGCTGCACCGATGTTTTTGTAAAGCACGTGGTTGAGATAGCATGGTGAGGGTAAGATTGGATTATAGGTCGTGGGACAATTCCCATCAAGGGCGAGCTCTTTAAGTTTGATGTCCAATGTCAGTTGGTTGTCCTGGGTGCAGAGGTTAACGGCGACGGATCCCGATACCCTTCCAATCCCTTCCTGGGTGATGTGCGGCACCACTTGGATCGTACAGGGGATGTTCGAGTCGAGGAAGGTGTCGCTCTTCCAGGCAGCGAGGTTGTCCTTGTCAGTCTGGGTTAGCCCTGTGTATTTAAGGGTTATTCGCGTCATGGCCCGACCCGGAAGGAAGAAGGTCCAACCGGTCAGCCAATGGCCACCACCGTTCTTCACGTTAACCTCAAACGTGACTTGGTGGCTGCCAGGCACTTCTGCCGTGTCGGAGGTTATTCCACCCTCCCAAGCCTGGAAGTTAACTATTTCATAGGGGGGCGAGGCGGGAAGGATGTCCACACGCTTTTGCAGTAGCACCCCCTTGTAGGGCACGTCCTCCAGAACGTTGTTGGGTGATATGCTCTTGACAGTACTTTCCACCTGCTGTTCATAGGCTTCGAACGGCAGAGTGTTGCTGCGGGTGGCCATATATGTGCCGTAGTCGAAATTGACGTTGATCCGAATCCCGTCCTGGTAACTTTTATCCTTGAAGCTGGGGTCAAGCGGTATCCAGCGGTGGCCTGCGTTGTCGACTTTCGCCCCCCGGTAATGAGCGTAAGGGACGCAAGCTTCGACCCAGACGTGGGTGAACTGCAAAGTGCCGGTGCTGGAATTGAAGTATTGTGGAATACCCCCCTCTCTGAGTACTTCGGCCGCAGCAGTCTGGGTTTTAACGCCCAGCCAGCGCAGCAACCTGTCTTCATTGGCAGAGTTGACGGTCCCCTTGACGTAGCGGGCCGGTATGTTGGATGCCCGCAACAGCGCAATGAGGAGCGAGGCCTGGTCGGTGGCATTCCCTGCTTTGGCAACCAAAGTGCCAGTGGCTCCCTTAAGTGAACCATAATACGGTTCAAACTGGATTTCATTAGCAACGTATTCGAAGATTCTGGCCGCAGAGTATCCAAGCTGTTTCGCTAGCAGCTTGATATCGCCGTCATTCCACTTTACCCCCCAACTCACTGCCAGATCAGCACCAGTGTATCCGCAGGTTGACGCCTCTCCCGGCACTGGGTCGGGCTCCGGAGCCAGGAGAGTATTTCCGTTAAAGGCATATATGTTGTTTAGGGGACGCGTTTTAGAGCTGAGAAAGGCAGGTGGAGCAGCATGATCGTAGTCTGGAGGCCGGGACGGACGTTTCTCAAAAGTCCATGTGGGAAGCGGCACGCTACCGACTTGGCCCTGTTCTTGCCTCTTCCCATGAAGATCATGCAGGACGCTGCGAGCACTGCTGACTGCTTTGCCCCGGCCATTCATGTCCGGTGCGGTCCGCACCTCTTCCAATGACCGGCCTAACCGCTCGAAGCGCTCTTCTACCTTGCCCCGTAGCATATCCCATGCATCTACTTGTTCGGTCAGCCCCAGGGATACCAGTCGTTCTCTGGTTGTCGCAAACCTAGTGCGCAATTCGGCACGGACTACTCCGAGTTCGTTAGCCTTAGCTTCCAGGAGCATACGCTTAGTTGCAAAGCCAGCATCATCAGTTGTCGTCTCTTCCTCGATCTGCCGGAGAAGTACTGCCGCCTCGTCGAGGTGATGGCTGAGCGCCAGAGCTAGCGGATCATCCCTTCCGTGCTGCTGCTCGACAATCTGCGAGACTACTTCATCCGGCAGTGGCATGGCGTCGCGATGCTCGGCACGGGCGGTTGCGGAGACGAGTCCAAGGGCCAGCAGAACCAAACCGGTTATGAACCGTCCGCGACAAATTGACATAGCAACTTTCATACAAGTTTCTCCGCTGTGTTGTCCGAAGTCATTTAATATAGATACCGTTCACGGTGACCGAACCTCCGATAATTGTAAGAGGGCCGGCCAGAGCGGTGGCACCGGTCCGGTTGGTGAAGATGTCGTCATAACCGCCCGCGAGCGTCACAATTACATTACGGTCCAATGTGAGACCCTCGTTCATGGTCCCGTCCACGACTAGCATGGTAACGGTGCCGCCGTCCGACTGGGCGGCGTAGGCCGACTGAAGAGTATCAAAGTAGCTGATGGTCGGTGTTGTCACCAGGATCGGCAAAGACTCCACCATAATCTGGCTCATTGTGCTGGTGCTGAGACCGGTCGTATCGCTCACCTTGTAGAAGAAGTTGAAGGCCCCCTTCATCACTGGGGTACCACAGATGATGCCGTTAGAACTGCCCAGTGAGAGGCCAGAGGGAAGGCCGCCCGACACGAGGCTCCAGCTATAAGGAGCGGTGCCACCGCTAACGGTCAGGGACATGCTGAAAGGCCGGTAGACCAGAATGGTGGCTAGGAGCACGGAAGAGTTGATACCGGGAACGCTGTCGCCATTCCCCTTGACGAGGTTGCGACCGTCGGCAACTATCGGGTTAGTGAGAAGCAATGCCTCGATTGCGTCGGGGATGCCGTCATTGTCACTGTCTGAAAGAGTTGCTGTTGGTAGGGTTTGGAGGACCAAGGCGGTCATAAAAGGGTCGTCATTCCAACACCCGTCCGTCTGCTGTTGCGAAATCAGGAAATTACGGGCGTTTGCCATGACCGTCTGGGCGGCAACGGCAGTGGCGTTACCTGCGTTTTTAGCTTCGTTTAGGGCCAGATAGACAAGCGCAGTTTCATAGGGACTGCCAACCGTTGCTGCCAGATCGCCGGCAAAGCCGCCGTCTGCCTTTTGCCGACCAAAGAGGAAGTTGATACCGTTGGTTATATTGGTGTCGACAATCCAATCGGCGTTGTAACGGCTTAAAGTGATAATGTTGTGAGCGGTGGGGACTACCCGGCTGACCGATGTTCCTGGTTCGCCATAGATTGAGGTGTAGGACCAACCTCCATCGGTGTTCTGGCTAGCGGCGATGAAGCCGAGGGAGAAACCGGTATTGGAGAAGGTTGTTTTTGTGATGGAGAATGCGTCCAGGGCGAGAGAGGTATCTGGAAAACTGCCGTAGTACTGGTCGTAGGCACCCCAGCTATTGGTTCGGAGGTGACGCATACCGGTGAGGCGAGTCATGAGCGCGGTGACGTTGGCGCCGGCTTTGTATAGGGCTACACCCTGGCGGGAAAGGCTATCGGTAGATATGGAATCAGCATTGGTGAGCCAGGATTGGGCCATGGCAAAGGCACGCCCCCTTGTGACTCCGGCATTGAGAAGGGCTTCGAGCACTGCGGCGGTGGGTTGGATCTCTAAGCCACCGGCGGTTCTCCAACTACCATCGCCTTTCTGGCTGATGTATAGCCAAGCTAGCCCCTTATTTCGGGCTTGGTCAATATCTGCTTGCGTTGCTGCTATTGCAGTGGTGGCAAACACCAATAGTGAAACTGTCGAAAACGTTCGTGATATAACGGACATGATCATCCCTCCTTCCCATCAGGGGACAATGGACCCTGGCGGTCAATCCTTGGTAGCAGGAACGCCCTGCTCTATAAGTAAATACTTAGCTAGATCACATTGGATAGCAATAATGGGTGAAAATTATAGATTGTCAAGCATTAATTTATTTTACCTTAGCCTATGACAGTTCCTGGATATGCCGCTCTGACTGAAGGCCTTAACAGATCCTCACGGACATAGAGGTGACAGTAGCTCAGACTTGCAGGCATCAAAGGAGGTAGAGCCGTCGGCCCCACTCAGACGGGGATTGGCGCGCGGTATCAGTCATAGCTAAAGATCAAGTCTGATAGCTTACTTCTTACCAGACCGAGGTTGACGCTTACCCACCCTGGAACTGCTTGCCCATTCTTGCACTTTGCCTTAGTGGTCGTACCTTCATCTCTAAAGAGAATTTCTCGCCAAAACGCATGCACCGCTCGGTAGACTTTTCTGTTGACAGCGATGCGCCAACAGGCTACTTACCGTTGAGTATACGAAGGTACGAGCATTGGCTAGCATTAGGTAAGGAGAGAGAATGACGTCCGCAACCAGGAAAATAGAGCCGGAACCAGGGGCGAGGGAAAGGCTTCTGACGGCCGCCCTCACCCTTTTCAACGAGAAGGGGTACGCTGCCGCGTCGGTCCGGGAGATCGTCGAGGCTGCCGGGGTGACCAAACCGGTGCTCTACTACTATTTCGGCAACAAGGAGGGGATCTACCTGGAGCTGATGCAGAACTCCTACGGCACCTTCGAGTCGCTTGCCGCCAGGAGCGTCTCCGTTGAGGCCTCCGCGCAGGAGCGCATCCTCCAGTTCTGCAGCGACCTGTTCGACGCTTCGCTGGAAAGGCTTCCTGAGGTCCGCCTGATCTACGCCATTTACTTCGGTCCGCCGCAGGGGGCGCCGCAGTTCGATCTGGAGGCCTATTTCATCAGGATGATGGAGCTGATCCATCGGCTGGTGAGCGCCGGGGTGGCAAGCGGCGAGTTGAGGGAAAACAGCGTCGACGGGGCCAGGGCTGTCATCGCCATACTGACATCCGCCATCAATGAGCAGCTCTCCGGAAGGGAATCGAAATTGGACAGGGACGGGATGGTTCGGTTGCTCCGCCTGCTGATGCGCGGCATGGCAAAGTAGAGAGGGCGCCCGCAAGGGGTGCCCCAACGGGTTCGGCATCATATCGATTTATGTCTCCCAGGTGATGGCCGCCTCCCCAACTTGAACCAGACTCCAATAAAACTCTCCCTCTCCCTCCGGGAGAGGGTCGGGGTGAGGGAGCCTCCCGGGAGCTATAATGCCGAAGCAGACCGAGGAGCTTTCTACCAGTTTCGACTGATAGACCGATCATCACCTGGGCAACGCCCTCACCCCTGCCCCTCTCCCGGAGGGCGAGGGGACACCTTAAGTTTTTCTCGTTCCCAAGCTCCAGCTTTTCTCGTTCCCAAGCTGGAGCTTGGGAACGAGATGGACCACAACGGACTTACCAAAGGTAACCGGCAACTGCACTGGAAGGAGTTAGATATGAACGGGTTGAACAGCGGATTGATGGCCGCAGCGCTTTGCCTGGCGCTGGGAGGGGGCACCGGCTGCTCCAAGAGTAGTGAAGCCAAACCGGCGACGGGAGCCCCCCGGGTCGCCGTGGAGGTGATGACCGTGACGGGGGCGGACCTGGTGGACGGGATCGAGGTGACCGGCGTGCTCTCTCCCAAGGTCGAGGCCGAGGTGAAGACGGAGATTCCGGGGCTGGTAAAGGAGCTCTACGTCACCGAATGGGTTCGGGTCCGCAAGGGTCAGCCGCTGGCGCGGATAGCGCTCGCCGAGACTGAGGCTCTGGTGAAGCGGGCCGCAGCGAACCTGGAGAGCGCCAAGGCGTCTCTCCTGGAGGCGCGGGTCGCAGCGGACCGCAGCGAGCGTGAGAGGGCGCGGGTCCTGAGGCTCAAGGAGGCGGGTCTTGCCACCCAGCAGTCGGTCGACGATTCCCTCTCCGACAGCGAGGCGTCCAAGGCGCGCATCGAGGCGGCAAAGGCCCAGGTCAGGGCCGGCGAGGAGGATCTGGCCCAGACCCGGGCGCGGCTTTCCAAGGGACTGGTCCGCTCCCCGATCGACGGCGTGGTGGCGCTAAAGGACGTGAACCTCGGCTCGCTGACCAGCGACGCGGCAGCGGCCAAACCGATCTTCAGGATCGTGGACAACCGGCTCATGAACCTGACCGTGACGGTCCCCTCATCGCAGATGTCGGCGGTAAAACTGGGACAGCCGGTACAGTTCGAAACGGACGGCGTCCCGGGCAGGATCTTTACCGGCAAGGTGATGTTCATAAACCCCAGCGTCGACGATGCGGACCGCTCGCTGAAAGTGATCGCCGAGGTGCCGAACCTGCCGGAGCAGTTGAAGGGCGGGCTCTTCGCCAAGGGAAAGATCGTCACCGGCTCCAGAAAGGGGGTGATCCAGGTGCCGCGCGGCACGCTCACCGGGCTCGATCTGGAGCAGCGCACCGGCTCGCTGTTCGTGGTGGAAAGCGGAGTGGCGCACAGGCGTGAAGTCGCAACCGGCGCGGTTTCCGGCGACCTGGTTGAGATCGCCTCCGGCCTCAAGGGGGGCGAGCAGCTGGTGAGCCGCGGCGGCTTCAACATCAAGGACGGCGACCAGGTGCTGGTCGCCAACGCCGCGGCGAAGTAGCGAGGTTTCGTGCCCAGCAACACCCGTTCAACCAACTTCTCCCCTTTTTTCCACATTCCTCCCCCTTCAAGGGGGAGGTCAGGAGGGGGATGGGGTTTGCGCCAACCGTGCCCCATCCCCACCCCCTCCCTCCCCTTGAAGGGGAGGGGGTATTTCTGAGATAGATCGGGGCTAATGAGTTGGAGATTTCAGCACCTTCGGATTTATACCTGCATCTAATAAGGAAGCAACCCATGATTCTGTCCGACCTTTCCATAAAACGCCCGGTCTTCGCCGCGGTCCTGATGCTGGCCCTGGTCACCCTGGGACTCTTCTCCTACCGGCGACTCTCGGTGGAGATGTTCCCGAGCGTGGAGATTCCGGTCATCTCCATCGTCACCAGGTTTCCGGGCGCCTCCCCCGAGAGCATCGAGCGGGAGGTCTCCAAGAAGGTGGAGGAGGCGGTGAACCAGATCGCCGGGGTGAAGCACGTGATGTCCTACTCCCGCGAGAGCGTCTCCACCGTGGTGGTCGAGTTCCGCCTGGAGGAGAAGATCAACGAGGTCTCCCAGGAGGCGCGCGCCAAGATCGGCGCCATCAGGGGGAACCTCCCGAACGGGATCGAGGAGCCGATCATCCAGAAGCTCGACTTCAACGCCCTGCCGGTGGTCTCCCTCGCCGTGAAGGGTAAGGGGCTGAGCGGCAAGGAGCTCACCACGCTGGTCGAGAAGCGGATCAAGCGGCGGCTGGAGAACGTCTCCGGGGTCGGCAAGGTCGACATGGTCGGCTCCGCCAAGCGCGAGGTGACGGTGACCATCGATCCAGCCAGGCTCTATGCGCTCGGTCTCGGCATAGACGCGGTGGTTTCGGGTCTCAAGAGCGAGAACGTCAACACCCCGCTGGGGCGCCTCACCCACGGCGGCAACGAATACCCGATCCGGATCTCCGGCAAGCCGGATAGCGTCGAGGGGTTCCGCGACATGGTGATCGCGGAGCGGGCGGGACGCGGCATCACCCTGTCCGAGGTGGCGCAGATCAGCGACGGCGCCGAGGAGCAGCGCTCGCTCGCGCTCATCAACGGGGAGCCTGCGGTGGCGCTCGACATCCTGAAGCAGTCGGGCGCCAACATGGTCGAGGTGGTCGACGGCGTGAGAAAGAGCGTCGACAAACTCCGCAAGGAGCTTCCGGCCGGGGTCGAGCTCTCCATCGTGCGGGACGCCTCGATCCCGACCCGGGAATCGCTCGCCGACGTCAAGGAGACCATGCTGATCGGGGGCCTGCTCACCATCGTCATCGTCTTTTGCTTCATCAATTCCTGGCGCTCCACCGTGATCACCGGGCTGACGCTCCCGATCTCGGTGATCTCCTCCTTCATCATCATGAACGCCATGGGGATGACCCTTAACGTGATGACCCTGATGGCGCTCTCATTGGCCATCGGGCTCCTGATCGACGACGCCATCGTGGTCCGGGAGAACATCGTGCGGCACCTGGAGCGCGGCGAGGACCACATGACCGCGGCCAGGTTCGGCACCTCCGAGATCGGCCTCGCCGTCTTCGCCACCTCGATGTCGATCATCGCCGTCTTCGTTCCGGTCGCCTTCATGCGCGGCATCGTCGGGCGCTTCTTCTTCCAGTTCGGCATGACGGTGGCCTTCGCCGTGCTGGTGTCGCTCTTCGTCTCCTTCACCCTGGACCCGATGCTCTCCTCGCGCTGGCACGACCCGGCCATCGCGCTCAAGGGGAGGAGAAAGGGGCTGGCGCGGATCCTGGACCGCTTCAACGACCGCTTCGACGCCTGGGCCGACTCGTATAAGAACGCCATCTCCTGGGCGCTACGCCACAGAAAGAGCGTGCTCGGCCTCGCGTTTGCCTCCTTCGTCGTGGGGATCTTCATCTTCTCGACCCTGGAGTCCTCCTTCATGACCAACGAGGACAAGGGGGAGTTCCAGGTGGTCTTCAAGACCGCACCCGACGCCAGCATCTCAGAGAGCTCGGACCGGTTGAAGGCCGTGCTCGCGGCCGTCTCCGGCATCCCCGAGGTGGAGCATACCTACGCCTCCATCGGCGCCGGCGACTCCGGCACGGTGCGCGACGGGCTGCTGTACGTCAAGCTGAAGGAGAAGGATCTCAGGAAGAGGCGCCAGGAGCAGGTGCAGCGCGAGTTCCGGGAAAAGCTGCAGAAGGTCCCGGGGGTCACCATCTCCATCGAGCGGGTCGGGGACATGGGGGGGCAGAAGCCGCTCCAGGTCAACCTGAAAGGGGAGGACATCCCGACGCTGAAGCGCTACGCGGCGGCGCTCAAGAAGGAGATCCACCGGATACCGGGGCTCGTCGACCTGGAGGTGACGCTCGACCACGACATCCCGGAGTACCGGATGACGGTGGACCGGGAACGCGCCCGGGACGCCGGCGTCAACACCAGCGACATCGCCTCCACCGTCTCGCGGCTGGTGGGGGGCGAGGCGGTCTCCACCTACGAGGACGAGGATGGGGACGCGGTCGACGTCAGGGTCCGGCTCCCGGAGAGCCTGCGCCGGGACCCGCAGCAGGTGCGAAACCTGAAGCTCGCCGTCGCCAAGGGGGGCGAGACCACCCTGGTGCCGCTGGGCAATCTCACCACCTACGCCGTCAGCAACACACCTTCGGAGATCAACCGGCGCGACCTCTCCCGGCTGGTAACCATCAGCGCCAACCTGGACGGCGTCCCGATCGGGACCGCGGTGGCGAAGGTGAAGGAGGCTGCTGCCAGGGTCCCGATGCAGCCCGGCTACTCGGTCGGATTTTCGGGGGAAGCCGAGGACATGGCGGAGTCTTTCGGCTACATGGCGGAGTCGCTGATCATCGCCATCGTATTCGTCTATCTGATCCTCGCGGCGCAGTTCGAGTCGTTCCTGGAGCCGTTTGCCATCATGCTCTCCCTGCCGCTCTCCATCGTCGGCATGGCGGGGATGCTGAAGCTTACCGGCGACACCGTGAACATCATGTCGCTCATCGGCCTGATCATGCTGATGGGGCTGGTCACCAAGAACGCCATCTTGCTGGTGGACTACGCCAAGGTGCTGCAGCAAAGAGGGTCGCCCAGGTTCGAGGCGGTGATAGAGGCGGGGAGGACCAGGCTCCGCCCGATCATCATGACCACTCTCGCCATGATCTTCGGCATGATGCCGCTCTTTCTGGCGCTGGGGAGCGGCGCCGAGATGCGGGCACCGATGGCGCGGGCCGTGGTCGGCGGCCTATTGACCTCGACGATACTGACCCTGCTCGTGGTGCCGGTCATGTACACGGTGCTGGACGATCTGAGCGGCTGGCTCAAGCGCAAATGGAAGGGGAATGAGAAGCATGCCTAGACTGCAAAATACACAGAAAAAGTTTGCCACCATACTTGGGAATACTCCCTCCCCTTCAAGGGGAGGGCGGGGGTGGGGATGGGGTCTTTGTCTTTGCCTCTGCCTTGCCATCGCTCTAACCCCGGCTCTTTCCCGGGCCGCTGCCGTAAGGACGCTCACCCTGGATGACGCGCTCGCCATCGCCATGGAACAAAACCGGGACATCCATAAGGCACGCGCCTTCGGGGACCTGGTCCAGGGGAGGTATCTGGAGGAGCGGGCGGCCGCCCTACCCGGGCTCTCCCTGAACGCCTCCGCAGCCTACAGCCGGGACGAGAGCCAGAGCGCTCTCATGGGAGGGATCGCCGGCACCCGGACGCGCGGCGCGGAGCTGCGGCTGACCCAGACGCTTTTCAGCTGGGGCAAGATCGGCGCCGCGATCAGAGGGGCGAAGGAAGGGCTCAAGACCGCCGAGGACCAGTTGCGCCTGTTCCAGCAGGGAGCACGCAGGGACGTGACGGTCGCCTTCTACGACGTACTCCTGGCAAAAGAGCTGCGGGCCCTGGCATTTTCCAACCTGCAGCAAAAGGAGCGGCACCAGGCGGAGGCCCAAAAGAGGCTCGCCGCCGGCGTTGCCACCGACTACGACCTGCTGGCCGCGCAGGTTGCCGTCGACAACGCAAGGCCGGAACTGATCCGCAGCGAAAACAGGATCCGGACCGCGAAGGAGCTTCTGCGCCTGGTGCTGGCAGTCGACAGCGGGGCGGAGATCGACGTGACCGGCTCCCTGGAGGGGGCGCTGGTGGTCCTGCCGCCGTTCGAGCAATCGCTTGCGACGGCGCGCCAGATGCGTCCCGAACTCTCCGAGTCGCGGCACCGGGTCGGCATCTACCGGGAACTGCTGCAGATAGCCTCCGCAGAGGACAAGCCGAAGGTCGACCTCGCGGGGGGAGTCGGCTGGCACCAGCTGGAAGCGGCGGGAAGGAGCTGGAACGGCCCGGCCTGGGACGTCGGCGTCTATCTCACCTTCCCGTTCTTCGACGGGTTCAGGACCAAGGGAAAGGTGCAGCAGGCAAGGAGCGACCTGAGGACCAGGGAACTGGAAGAGGCGCAGCAGCTCGACTCGGTATCGCTTGAGGTGCGCGGCGCGGGTTTCGGCGTGACGGAGGCGGAACAGATCGTCAAGGCGCTGACCGGCACGGTGAGGCAGGCGGAGCGTCTGCTCGCCATGGCGGAACAGGGATATCAACTCGGGGTAAAGATCAGGCTGGAGGTGGAGGATGCGGAACTGAACCTGGTACAGGCCCAAAGCAACCTGGCCCGGGCCCGCCGCGACTACCAGGTTTCACTGGTCAATCTCGCCTGGGCCACCGGCGTGCTGGGCGAAGTACCGTGAAAGGTGAAAGGTGAATGGTGAAAGGTGAATGGTGAATGGTGAAGGCGCAAAGTCAAGGCACAGGCACAGGCGAAGGCGCCTTTTAGGGTGGTAGTATTTCACCCTTCACCTTTCACCTTTCACGGTATTACTGCTCGTTGTTGGAGAGGATCTGGCTGGTCAACTGTTCGGCCCAGGCGGAGATCTCCTCCGGCGTCCCGCGGAACAGCCCCAAGGAGACGGGCGGGGCGTACCCCGACAGGTAGCTGTTGAATCGGTTCATTGCCGCAATGAGCCTTTCCAAAGCCCCGCGGTTTCCAAGGGCGTGGTCAAAGCAGGTCGTGAGCACCTCATCCATCAAGGCGTTCCCTAAAGGATCCCCCTTCACAGACTGGGTAATCTCGTACAAACGCAAATGTGCCGATTGCATGCTCCCTCCCATGTTTCCTCCCCACCCCTCCAGGCCTCAGTATCTCATAGAAATTTTTTTCGTTGCACAAGCTTGCGAAAGCTGTTAACCTTGCCCCCACGCTGGCGGCAATCTTCCATGCATTTTTGCGGAAATATAGCAGTTTCTCGGAACATGTCAAGTCCATTAAATGAGTAATATTTATATTTCTTGGAGATATAATGACCTCGATGGAATATCAGTTGGAAACCGGCACGCGTATTAGAAAGGCTCGTCTCGCCCTGGGCCTGACGCAGAAGGAATTTGCCGCCTCACTCGGCATCGTGCAGGGATTCTTGAGCGGCATCGAGACCGGCAGGAAACGCCCTTCGGACACGCTGCTGATTGCCCTCTCCCACACCCATCGGATAAACCCCGGTTGGCTCAAGCATGGCACCGGCGAGACCTTCACGGGTCCGGCTGAAGCCGCCAGCCAAACAGGCGCGCGGGCGCCGCTTCTTGACGTAATTCCGGCGCAGTTCCCTGAGGTTGGCGGGGAGATACGCGGCTACGTATCGGTCCCCAACCTGCCGGACGGCTGCTACGCCATCGTCTGCTATGGTGACTTCATGGCCCCGACCATCCGCGACGGCGACCTGGTCATATTCAAGCCGGGCCGCGACAAAAAGAGCGGCGACATCATCCTGGTTAACAACCGGTGGGGCGAGCCGATCCTCAGGAGATACCGCGTGAAGGATGACGAGGTCTTTCTCGCCCCGGACAATCCCGTCTACGCCCCCTTTCGCCCCGACAGCGGCACGCGGACCATCGGCACCGTGGTCGAGGTGTGGCGCAAGATGCTGATCTGACAGAAAGGTCAGCAACGCCCGTACCCCAGCATCCGTCTCCCTCCTCCTCCACTGCGCTAAAGTAACCCTCCGGCCCGCCGATAAGCTGAAGTGACGGTGATCTTCAGCCGTCCCCGATCCTATCTTAGCTGAATCGAATTGCACTCCTTCGAAGCTGGAACAAACTCCCCCTCGCCCTCCGGGCGATGGGATTAGGCGGAATTGCTTACACTAGTCGAGGATCGACACCACTCATTTAATTCGAGAGAAGGAAGGACCTGCTGCGTGTGAGATTTGGTGCTGCAGCCTTGCCATACGGGAGGAACCTTTGATGCAGTTTTACATACCGGAAATTTTGCGCGCAACCATGGACGGGATGGAGGCGAATCCGCCTGCATTCACCTGGAAGGCGCTCTGTGCGCTGTCGTGCACTGCACTCGCTGTTACCGTGCATGCGCTGAAACTCGACAGGGCGGAGACGGGGGAAATGGAGAAGGGGGCCAAGCAGACTGCAGAAATTGAGTCAGGCGAACTAGCTGCACTCCAGGGTTTGGAGCCAAGTGGTGTATCCAGGCAATCCGCTACGGCTATGGATGCCGTGCAAAGGCGCACGCTACGGGCATCTTCACGTCGGCTCTGGACCAGGGAAGACGGCTTTACCATGTCCCGGTCCAGATGAATCAAGCCGGCGTTCACCGGTCTGGCGGATTTTCTGCCAGTAATCGGATCCCGTTGTGGTCTCGATTTCGCGCCGAAGGGCTAATTCCTTATCTTTGGGTGACAGTACCGCAGCACTTTCCCTTACCCTGTGCACGAATCCATCCCTCTTATCGAAGTCCCTTCCTAAAGTAAACTCGTCGCATTCGCCTTTGAGATTCTTGATCTGGACGAAAATGTCCGGGCTGCGCCCCATCCCTTCATCTTCGAGCGGCTTCACCATCGACTCGTAACCGCTCCAAAGCGCCGTCGCCAGGGCATCGATGGAGGCACTGTCCGACACGATCACCCTCCAGTCTATGGCTGCGGTCATCAGTATTCCCGGCGGCGGTTGTGCAACGAAGTAATGCCCGTCGGGCGCCTCGTCGGCCAGGAACTTCAAGAACTCGTCGGCGGTCACCGATTCTTTCACATGCCTGAAGCCACCTTGGATTAACATTTCACCCTCGCTAGTGTACGTGGCAAAGCGGTGATTCAGCCGACCTAAGCACTCTCGCCGCCGCTTTGCTCGACTATCTCTTCTATCGCATGACAGGGTCTAAACGGCAATATCTGCCATCCGGCGACTATGCATGCAGCGGAATGTCGGAATGCATTAAATGGAGCTAAAATACTGCAGCTAATTACAAGATGTCAAGCTACAGTTAAAAAAAAACCTGATCGGTACGAATCTCCCGCAAACTGCGCAAACACCCCCTCCCCCCGCCCCCACTGCCATTAAGTTACCCGATTAGTGCTTATCTTCCGCTGTTCAGCCCCCTCCCCCTTCAAGGGGAGGGCACTGCCATTAAGTTA
>DNRQ01000103.1:41310-42526 GCA_003499925.1 Geobacter sp. | reverse complement strand
GGCCGTGCCCACCACCAGGATGCGATTTTGGTGGGTACGGCCCACCCTTCCTCCTGAATGGGAGCGGGTGTTGGGGAGATTTATCGACGTTGGCAGCCGCGGGTAGTTGCGGATTTCTGGGAGTGGCTATAATTTAAATCTGTTCCATCCGGTCCTGAGCCGGTGTGCGCCGAGATCAGGCAGAGCTGGAGTATCAGAAGTGCCGCGGCATGCAAATTCACCCCAAAGGAGTTCTCCGATGTTCCTAGCCAGAGACAAAAACNNCAAGGGCTCCGAGTGCTGGTGGGCCGAATCGGGCGTCGACGGTACCTACCTGCGTCTCGACAAATCCCTATATCCCGAGGTGACCTGGGATTCGGAACCTGTCCCTGCCGAACTCAGCATCGCTGCCAAAAGCGAAGGGTGATCCTGCGGGAGGGGTGAGCGGGGGGGGTGCCGTTACAGACGGATCGCCTGCTTGATGTTTCTGGGGGTGTAGCTCTGGGCGACCACCCACCCCCTGCCTTCGACGAACACCGGCTCCAGACGGCATCCTATGAAGCCTATCAGGTTGACGGGCTCCGGCATGTCGTCCGCGATCAGGTAGACGCGGAATCCGACCAGGTCGCCCTCCCTGGGATAGGACAGCGACTCCTTCAGCGTGGCACTCCACAACGTTTGCACGCCGCCCGACAGGGCCAGAGTGATCTGGTAGGTGTGCTCCCCTTCGGGGCCTCGTCCGCCTTCCTCTTCCACCAGTGCGGGAATCAGGGCATTGATGAGCGGGACATAGCCGATGGCGCAGGCGTGTGCGAACGCGCTCGCATTGTCGGGAAAGGTAAGCACCTCTCTCTTTTTCCGAAACCAGTCGAACATGGGCTCCCCCTGCAGCAGATGGGGTAAACTATACCATCTTTTGCCGAGGGCCTGAGGGAAGTTACCGGTCAGGCGGCAAGCGGGTGCCAAAAAAGGCGGGGATGACCCGCCTTTTTGACATTCAAAGCTGTTGCTGCCGCCCTTTATGCGCTCTTTTTCTCAGGTTCGGGCTGCGCCGCATGCAGCTTCGGCTCCTCGTCGCTCTGCGCCACGGTCTCCGCCTTCTCACTCAGTTCCCCGGCTTGCTTCGCCTGCTCCGCCTCGGCCTGCAGCTTGGCCTCGGCAAGCTTTGCCAGATGTTCCTTCTCCTCGACGCTCTTGGTTTCCGTGTTGATACTCTGCTTGAAGTCGTCGGTCGCCT
>DNRQ01000103.1:41068-41300 GCA_003499925.1 Geobacter sp. | reverse complement strand
AAAAAAATAATAGAGGTTTTAGCGAACGGTGTCAAGCTCGCATATGCTGAGAGATGCTGAGAGTTAAAGGGTTTGACATGGACCGTAACATTGACTAATATCGTGCTGTTTACTCTGGATTCAGGTTAACAAATACGTCCTTTTGGTGGTGAAAGACATGACGCAGCAGTCGATAAAGTCGGAGATCAAAACGCTTCTCAAGGAGCGAAACGCGGTGCTCCTTGCCCATAAC
>DNRQ01000103.1:5825-41058 GCA_003499925.1 Geobacter sp. | reverse complement strand
GCCTTTGAATTCGCCGATGAGTTCACGCTCCTGGACATGAAAAAGAAGTATCCCGGCGTGCCGGTCGTGGCCTATGTGAACACCTCGGCCGCGGTCAAGGCCGAGAGCGACATCTGCTGCACCTCCGCCAACGCCGTGAAAGTCGTGCAGTCGCTTGCCGAGGAGGAGATCATCTTCGCGCCGGACCGAAATCTCGGCCGCTACGTGCAGGGCTTCACCAAAAAGCGCTTCCATCTCTGGGAGGGATACTGCCCCACCCACGAAAGGTTGAGGCCGGAGGTCGTGCAGGGGCTCAAGGAGAGCCACCCGGACGCGCCGTTCATCTGCCATCCCGAATGCAACCCGGCCGTGGTGGCGCTTGCCGACCACGTCTGCTCCACGACCGGAATGTACGACTACTGCAGGTCGAGCAGCGCCAAGCGCTTCATCATCGGCACCGAGGCCGGCATCCTGTGGCGGCTGAAGCAGGAGAACCCGGAAAAGGAGTTCATCCTGGCCTCCCCCGCCCTGATCTGCCCCAACATGAAGCTCACCTCCCTTGAGGATGTGCTGGAATCGCTGCAGACCATGCAGCCGGTGGTAAAGGTGCCCGAAGAGATCCGAGTTGCCGCCAAGCGCGCGCTGGACCGCATGCTCGCCATCCCGAGGGATTAGTCGCATCCACTCCACGGTCACAGGAGCACATCGTATGATCCGATCCTTTAAAGGCATCTCCCCGAAAATCGACCCTTCCGCCTTCATCGCCGAGGGGGCCGTGGTCATCGGCGAGGTGAGCATAGGCCGGGAGGCGAGCATCTGGTACAACTGCGTGGTCCGCGGGGACGTGAACTTCATCAGCATCGGAGACCGGACCAACATCCAGGACCTCTCCATGCTGCACGTCACCCACAAGAAGCACGCGGAGGACCCCGGCGCGCCGCTGGTCATCGGCAACGACGTCACCGTCGGCCATAGCGTCACCCTGCACGGCTGCACCATCGAGGACGGCGCCTTCATCGGCATGCAGGCGATGATCATGGACAAGGCCGTGGTAGGAAAAGGAGCGCTGGTGGGCGCCAGGGCACTGGTAACCGAAGGGACCATCATAGCGCCGGGAACCCTCTGGGTAGGCGCTCCCGCCAAGTACAAGCGGGACCTCACCCCGAACGAGGTGGCCTGGCTCGGCCGCTCAGCGGGAAACTACGTGAGATATTCGAGGGAGTACATCGACGACGCCTATGATCCGGCCTGGTTAGCCCAAGAGGGCGCGATCGGACCGCGGTAAAGGTGATTTCCAGCCAAACCCGCCTGATGGAGCTGTTCGACGCCCTGCTGAAGCGCTACGGCGCCCTGCACTGGTGGCCGGCCGATACCCCCTTCGAGGTCTGCGTCGGCGCCATCTTCACCCAGAACACCAACTGGGGGAACGTGGAGCGGGCGATCGCCAACCTGAAGCGCGAGGGACTCCTCTCGATAGAGGCGCTCTGGGAGATCGATCAGCAGCGGCTCGCCGAGCTGATCCGCCCCTCGGGCTTTTTCAACATCAAGAGCGCCAGGCTGAAGGATTTTCTCGGCTGGCTGCTGGAAAGGCACGGCAGCCTGGAGGCGATGTTCGCCGGGGATTGGAGGGTGCTCCGGGAGGAGCTCGTTGCGGTGCGCGGGATCGGCCCTGAGACCTGCGATTCCATCCTGCTCTATGCGGGGGGGAAGCCGTCCTTCGTCGTCGATGCCTATACCAGGAGGCTTTTTTCCAGGCTGGGGCTGGTGCGGGAGACGGACAATTACGAACAGGTGCGCTCCCTGTTCATGAACCTGCTTCCACCGGACAGCGAACTTTTCAACGAATACCACGCCCTGATCGTGGAGCATTGCAAGCGCCACTGCAGGAAGAAGCCCCTTTGCGACAACTGCCCGCTGCGGGGCCTTTGCAGGGGAGAAGCAGAAGCAGGGGCCAGGGGCTAGGGGCTAGGGGCTAGCTAGGTGTTAAGTGCCACTATGTCATGGCACTCATCAGCTAGGGGCCAGGGAGTTCTCCCCCTCGAGTTGTCCGCCTTGCGCTTCATAGAAAAGGTCCAGAAACTGCTTCAATATCCTCGCCGTCAGCCCCCAGATCTCGTCGTCGCCGTGCATATAGAAATACATGGCCACCCTCTTCCCCTGCCATTGCCACTGCTCGTCACGGAACACTCCCGGCTCCGCGAAGTGGGAGAGCGGCACCTCGATGATCCGCTCGATCTCCGCATCGTTCACGGTCAGACGGTAATCCGAGGGAAACAGCCCTACTACCGGTGTGACTACGTAGTTGTGTATGGAGTGGCAGTCGTCCAGCTCGCCCAGCACTTCCACATCACCGGGAGCGATGCCGACCTCCTCCCACGCCTCGCGCAAGGCGGTATCGGCACTGTCGCGGTCGCCCGGGTCGCAGACACCGCCGGGAAAGGAGATCTCGCCGCTGTGGTGGGTGAGATGAGAGGTCCTCTTGGTGAAGAGAAGATGCAGCTCGCCGTCCTTCAGAAAAAGCGGCAGCAGCACGGCCGCGGGGACCGGGCCCGGCTCCATCGGCACCCGCCTGCGCGAGGCTAGTGCGGCCTTGAGCTTTTCCTTGATCTGCATCGAGCTACCTCTTCCCGTTCCGGCTCCGAGCTGCTGCCCCTGTCAAAGCACCGGCTCCTTTGCCCTTCTCTTCAGTTCCGCGATGGTTGCGGCGTAGTCCGGGCTGTTGAAAACGGCGCTCCCCGCCACGAACACGTCGGCTCCCGCGTGCGCGATACGGGCTATGTTGTCCGTTTTGACGCCGCCGTCCACCTCGAGCTCGGCCTCGATACCGCGCCTGTCCATGGTGCCGCGCAGCGCCTGTATCTTGGGAATGCAGGCGTCGATGAAGGACTGCCCGCCGAAACCGGGGTTGACCGTCATCAGGAGCACCAGGTCGAGGTCCTCCAGCACGTAATCGAGCAGGTTCAGCGGGGTCGCCGGGTTCAGCGAGACCCCGGCCCTTTTGCCCAGCGACTTGATCAGCTGCACGGTCCGGTGCAGGTGGTTGGTCGCCTCGGCGTGGACCACGATGATGTCGGCTCCCGCCTCGGCGAACGAGGCGATGTAGCGGTCAGGCTCCGCGATCATCAGGTGCACGTCGAGCGGAAGCCTGGTCACGCGGCGCACCGCCTCCACGATGAGCGGCCCGATGGTGATGTTCGGGACGAACTGGCCGTCCATCACGTCGATGTGGACGTAATCGGCGCCTGCGGCCTCGATGGCTGCGATCTCTTCACCCAGACGGGAGAAGTCGGCGGAGAGGATGGAGGGTGCGATCTTTTTCATGGGTTCTCCTACTGGATTTTCTTGAGACGGGCCGCAAAGAAGCCGTCCATGCCGTGCTGGTGGGGCCAGCTTCTGAAGCAACCGCGTTCGGTGAACAGGGGAGCCAGGGAGGGAAAGAGCGGGCGCAGGTCCTCGAGGGCGAACTCCGGGTGCCGGCTCAAGAAGGCGTCGACCACCTCCTCGTTTTCCAGGCGGCTGGTGGAGCAGGTTGCGTAGAGAAGCCTGCCGGCGGGCTCCAGATACTTCGACAGGTTCTCCAGGATGGCAAGCTGGGTGACGGCGAGCTGTGCCAGGTCGGCGGGGCTCTTCCACCATTTCCCCTCGGGGTTGCGCCTGATCACGCCGAGCCCGGAACAGGGGGCGTCCACCAGGATGCGGTGAAAGCTGGTGTCCTTTATCGCGTTGGACGGGGCAGTGGCATCCATGGTGAAGGTCCTGATCGAGTCTATGCCGAGCCTGTCGCAGGTTTCCCTGATCATGCGCAGCTTCTTCTGGTTCACATCGCAGGCGAAAATCTCGCCGCTGTTTCCCATCAGCTGCGCGATCTGGGTACTCTTGCCCCCCGGCGCGGCGCAGGCATCCAGCACCCGCTCGCCTTTCCGGGGCTCCAAAAAGAGCGGCGCGAGCTGTGAGGACTCGTCCTGCACGGTGAAAAGCCCGTCACGGAAGGAGGGGAGCCTGGTGATGGCACCGGAGTGGTTCAGGCGGATGCCGTCGGGCGACCAGGTGGTCGGGCTGCAGGTGACCCCTTCCTGAGACAGCCGCTCCATCAGCGCCTCACGCGAGATCCGCAGCGTGTTGGTCCGGATGGTGAAGGGGGGCGGCTCTGCCATGGCGGCCGCAAGCTCCTCGGCGGCGTCCGGACCCAGCTGTTCGCACCACTGGGCGGTGAGCCACTCCGGGTGCGAATAGCGCGCCGCCAGGTACTGGACCGGGCTGGCAGCACGGTCCGGATAGGTGATGCCGTCTCGCCCGCGGTCGGCACTGCGCAGTATGGCGTTGATGAAGCCTGCCGCGCGCGGCGCCAGATCCTTGGCGAGGTTCACCGTCTCGTTGACCGCGGCGGAGACCGGCACCCGGTCCAGGAAGAACGACTGATACACCCCGAGACGCAGCAGCAGCAGCACGAAAAGCTCCAGCTTCTCAGGCCTTTGCTTGGAGAACTGGCCGATGATGTGGTCCAGGGTCCCCTGCCTGCGGAGCACGCCGTATACCAGTTCCGTCAACAGGCCCCGGTCTGCCCCCTTAATGATCTCCTTGGAGAGTTCGTGGTCTATCAGGATGTCTGCGAAGGATTTTTCTTTCTCGATCCGAAGCAGAATGTCGAAGGCGGCGCGGCGTGGATTTTTGGTGGACAAGGTACTTCCTTTCAGACATGAGGATCAGGGCAAAGTTTGATCATTATAAGCATTTCGCTCAAAACTGCAAGCTGTTAGGGGACTTGACATCCCTAAATGCGACGCTACCCTTAAGCTTGTTCATTATCGACGAGCCTGGAGGTTTACCATGATACCTTGGGAAACGGATATCGGGAAGGCGCTGGCGCGGGGAGCGGCTGAGCAGAGGAGCATCCTGCTCGAATTTTACAGCCCGGAATGCATCGGCTGCAAGCAGATGGACGCGGTAACTTTTCCGGACCAGGCAGTCTCCAACTTCATCATCGACAGGATGGTCCCGCTCCGTGCGCCGGTGGAGGGAAAAGCCCTCGCCGCCGATTTCCGGGTGGGCTGGACCCCGACGCTGATCGTTCTCGATTACTACGGCAAGGAGCACCAGCGGACCCTGGGGTACCTTCCGCCTGACGAGATGGTCGCCTCCCTTTTGCTGGGGATCGGCAAGGTCGGCCTCGGCAATGACCAGTTCAACGAGGCGGTGCTGCAATTCAGCACCCTGCTGAACGGCTATCCGCACAGCGCCTGTGCGCCGGAGGCGGTTTATCTGCGGGGTGTGGCGCGCTTCAAGTCGAGCCATTCGGCCACGGCACTAAAGGAGGCCTACCGGCAGCTTCTGGCCGAGTACCCGGGAAGCGAGTGGACCAGGCGTGCCGAGCCGTACACCCTGCTCTAGCTGTTATCAACAGTAATCAGATTTCCCTCTGGGGGGTGGCATTTGTGCCGCCCCCTTTCTGCATAAGCGGACCGTGCAGCAAGCAGGTCCATCCCTTGGCAAAGAATACCCGTTTGGAGGGGCATTGGACCACGTTCTCTGGGTTTTGCTCATAGTTTCCCTGACCACCCTCGCTCTCCTGTCGGCGGGGCACGCACTCATCAACAAGCGTGACCCGCGCTCCGCACTGGGCTGGATTCTGACCTGCATGGCCATCCCGCTCTTGGGACCGCTCCTATACTGGGGCATGGGAGTGAACAGGATCTACACCAGGGCCAAACGCTGGCAAAGGGAGGCGGGGGAAGCCATCAGCAGCGAGAGCGAGGAAAAAGTCGCCGTTCCCGCCCCCCTGCCTGCCGAACTCTACTTCCTGAAGGAGCTGCGCAGCCTCTCTGACCGCGTGGTCAGCACCGAACTTAGATCCGGAAACGCCGTCGTCCCCCTTGAAAACGGCGAGGGTGCCTACCCCGTCATGCTCGCAGCAATCGAGAAGGGGGTTTCCTCCATTCACCTTTGCACCTATATCTTCGACGGAGACCAGACCGGCAGGCGCTTTGTGACGGCACTTGCCAGGGCGGCGGACCGGGGGGTGGACGTTCGGGTCATCGTTGACAGCCTGGGGGAGAAATATTCCAAGCCGACCGCGAGGGAGCTGCTGAAGGGTTCGGCTGTGGAGTTTCGCAGCTTCCTGCCGCTCAGGCCGGGGGGGTACGTCAACCTGAGAAATCACCGCAAGATTCTGGTGGTGGACGGGATGGTGGGCTTTACCGGCGGGATGAACATCGGCAACCGGCACCTGGTCTCCGGCCCCGGTCCGGTCGTGGTGGACCTGCATTTCCAGGTCACCGGGCCGGTGGTGGCCGACCTGCAGCGCACCTTTCTCGATGACTGGCGTTTTGCCAACGGGAAGCGACCGACGGACCAGCGGCTTTTTCCGGAACTGCCGCAGACCGGAACCGCCCTGGTACGCGCCGTGAGCGACGGCCCGGACAAGCGGTTCAGGAAGCTGCACTGGATCATCATGGGGGCCATCTCCTGCGCGAAAAGGAGCGTCACCATAGTCACCCCCTACTTCATCCCGGACCGGCCGCTGATCGCAGCGCTGGTGACCGCGGCGCTGCGCGGGGTGACAATCACCATGGTGCTCCCCGAGTTGAACAACCTTCCTTTCGTGCAATGGGCCAGCCGGTCCTACCTCTGGGAGCTGTTGCAGCAGGGGGTTCGCATCTACGCACAGCCGGCGCCCTTCGTCCATACCAAATTCATGGTTGTGGATCGGAGTTGGAGCCTGATCGGAAGCGCGAACCTGGATCCGAGAAGCCTGAGGCTCAATTTCGAGCTCGACCTTGAAGTATACGACCTGCGTTTCGCCGAGCTTCTGGAGCAGCGTTGCGCCGCCGCCGTAGCAACCTCAACCGAGATTACCCTTGCCGACGTCGACGGCCGCAGCCTCCCCGTGAAGATCAGGGACGGCATAGCCAAACTGTTCTCCCCCTACCTGTAACAACCCTCTCCCATCAATGTGATCGTATCAGCGGTCGGTAAGTTGCCTACGCGATTGCCCACAAAAACTCCCCCCGCCCCCAACATAAAGGGGGGGGAGTTTTAACCAGCGGGAGATTGTAGGGTGGGCCGTGCCCACCATCAGGATGCGGGTGTGGTGGGCACGGCCCACCCTACCTCCCCCTGGAGGATCGGAGATAATAGGGAACAAGGGGGTAGCGAGACGGGGAATTCAGCGGCGGCGGAGGAGGTTGCGGGCTGCGAAGGCGCTTATGAAGGTGAGGAAGTTGATGATGACGATGGTGGCCCCGGTCGGCAGGTTCATGGCGAAGGAGAAGGAAATCCCTACCACGACCGTGCCGACACCGATGCAGGCAGCGCTGACGATGGCGGTCTTGAATCCCTTGGCGAGTTGCAGCGCGGATACGGCAGGAAGTATCAGGAGCGCCGAGATCAGCATGATACCGACCACCTTCATGGCGAGGACCACGGTCAAGGCGGTCAGCAGAACCAGGACGGCGTTGATCCGGTCCGTGTCGATCCCTGAGCTTTTCGCCAGTTCCTCGTCAAATGTGCTGGCGAAGAGGTCGTTGTAGAAGATGGCTACCCCGGTTATCACGACGGCGAAGAGGAGGGCCGCGATCACCAGTTCGCTCGAAGTGATGGAGAGGATGTTGCCGAACAGGTAGCTGAAGAGGTCCACGTTGAACCCGCCCGCGATGCTGGCCAGCATCACCCCGGTGGCGATGCCGAGCGCAGAGACGATGCCGATCGCGGCATCGCCGTAGATCCTGGCCTTTTGGGCCAGCTTGAGGATCCCCATGGCGCAGGCGAGCACCACCGGGATGATGGCGAGCGTCATGTAGACGGAGTGGAGTCTGAAAAACAGGGCAAGGGCGACGCTGCCGAAGGTCACATGAGCCAGGCCGTCGCCTATCAGCGAGAGCCGGCGCAGCACGAGGAAGACGCCGAGCACCGAGCAGAGAATGGCGATGAGCGCCCCCCCGATGAGCGCCCTCTGCATGAAACCGTAACTGAGCATCTCGGCAATGTCCATCAATCCCTCTGAATAAACGTCTAGATTAGCCACGCCGATTTGCAGCGATTGCCGGGAGAGCCAAATTCCCGGGGTGGGTTCGCGTAGGGGAATAATCGTTCGCCCGCCATCTTTTCCAACCCTGACAACTCTCCTCCCCCCGGAGGGGGGAGGTCGGGAGGGGGGAAGACTGCGGCGTTCTCGGGAAGAATCAGCCGGTTTCCCCCTCCCTAACCCTCCCCCTCCGGGGGAGGGGACAGTACCCTCAGGTGAACTGTGTTCCGCCAAAGCAACGTTAATGCCTGTGGCAGACCAGGTGCTGGCCGTGGGCGCCGAAGAAACCGGTCATCTCGGTCGAGTTGCAGAAATCGTCAAAGCTGCCGTAGAAGATCACCTGCTTGTCCAGATACAGCAGGTGTGAAGCGAACTTACCTATGGTGGCCGTGTCGTGGGTGACCAGCAGCACGGTCGCCTTCCGCTCCCGGTTCATCTCGAAGATCAGCTGGTAGAAGCTCTCCCGGGTCTCGGGGTCGAGGGCCGTAGTCGGCTCGTCCAGGACCAGGAGTTCCGGGTCGTTCACCAGCGCCCTGGCAAGGAGCACCCGTTGCCTCAGGCCTCCCGAAAGCTCGCCTATCATGCACCCCTTGATCTGGGAGATCCCCATCCACTCCATGGTCCGCTCCACGGCAAGCGCATCCTCCCGGGTGAAGCGCTTGGGAAACCCCTTGCCGGCGAGCCTTCCCAGCCGGACCACCTCGTCCACGGTTGCCGGGAAATGCGGGTTGAAGAACTGCAGCCCCTGCGGCAGATAGCCGATGCGCTGCCAGGTCTTGAAGTTTGCCTGCGGCGTGCCGAACAGGGAAACCTCGCCGTGTGTCGGAGGGAGCAGGCCGAGGATCACCTTCACCAGCGTGCTCTTGCCGGAGCCGTTGGGACCGCAGACGCCGATGTAATCGCCGGGGTTGACACTGAAGGAGACACCCTTGAGCGCCTCGCTGCCGTGGTAGCCCGCGCAGAGATCTCTTATGTCGAGAGCGGCAGCGCTCATTGCAGCCCCGTCTTCAGATTCCGGAGGTTTTCTTCCATGAGCGAGATGAAGCTTACCCCGCGTTCGAACTCGTCACGGGTCAGGTTGTGCCCTGCACGCAGCATGAGCACCTTGGCGCCCGTCTCCCGTGCAATAGTCTCGGCCACCCTCGGGCTCAAGAGTTCTTCGGTGTAGACGTAGCCTAGCCGCTCGCGGCGCATCAGCTTCACCAGTTCGGCAAGCCTGGACGGGGTCGGCTCGGCATCGGCGTTCACCGCCGAGGCGGAGACGTACCTGAGACCGTAGCGCCTGGCCAGGTAGCCGAAGGCGTAGTGCCCGCCGTGCAGGAAGACCTTCTTCGGAGAATTGGCGAGGGTCTCACGGTAGCGCTGATCGAGTGCGGCCAGATCCCTGGTGAGTCCCGCGGCGTTCTGCTCGTAGTACGCCTTGTTGCCGGGATCACGGGCGATCATGGCGGCGAGGATGTTTCCTGCCATCAGGCGCGCGTTGTCCAGGTCCAGCCAGACATGGGGGTCCCTCCCCCCCTGCTCGTGTTCATGAGCTGCCTCGTGCCCGTCGGCCTCGGGCGCCGGCAGGAGCGGGATACCTTTACTCCCCTCGACGATGTCCACCTTTCCCTTCTCCACGCCGGCGACGATGCCGGCAGCCCAGGGCTCCATAACGGCGTTGGTATAGATGAAAAGGGCGGCGCGGTTCACCCGGACGATGTCTTCGGGCCGCGGTTCGAAGCTGTGCGGTTCCACGCCGGGGGGGAGCAGCAGAGTCACCTGCGCCTTGTCGCCGCCGATCCTCTTGGCGAAGTCGTACAGCGGGAAGAGCGTCGTCACCACCTGGAGCTTTCCGTTTGGCTGTTCCTGCTTTTTGCAGCCGGGGGCGATCATGACAACTGCGAGAAGAAATGCTGCCAGCCACTTCATGGCGTACCTCCGGCATTTGCGCAGCCGCCGCAGAGGCCGTTCAACTGCAGTATGTGTGAGAGCACCTTGCCGCCGTTTCTCAGGCTCACCTCGCGCTCCAGCGCCTCGATGCCGCAGGAGGAAATATCCTCCACCTTGCGGCAGGAGAGGCAGACAAAATGGTGATGATGTTCGCGGTTGCGACAGAAGTAGTAGTAGAGCTGCCGGTTCGGGTGGATCACCTTCGAGATCACGCCGCTTGCGGCAAGCTCCTCCAGGTTCCGGTACACGGTCGGCAGCCCGAGCCGGTCGAAACGGTCGCGCAACCGCTTCCAGAGCTCCTCGGGGCTCGCGTAGGCACTCTCACCGTCGAGCATTTCGAGAATCGCCAGCCTCTTGGGCGTGGCCTTCATCTTTGCCTCTTTCAGTGCCAAGGCGTGACCCTGCTCCATGCGCGCTCCGTAAATAGAAATGATTTCGTTTTAGGATAGCGGCGCCGGGCTCAATGTCAAGCACATTATCATGGCAATGTAAGGTTACCCTGTGTTAAGGTACAGCCGCCAACCGTGTAATGGCCGGAGGATCAGGGGTTTAACGTAGCGTGCCGGCCTGTGCAGACCTCGGGAAAACTAATTAACGTTGTAATGCAAAGGGTTGCCTGGTAGCCGGGGCCTAAACCCTCCTTGGCTTTTGAATTGCATGAATTTACTGTTTTAGCAGGACCTGTTATTAAATTGATCATGAGGGCGGCGGGCTATGCAGAAGGAACTCTGCAATTATAGGGACTATTTTCACCCGGGTCAGCGGGCAAGGGTAGAGATGTCGCTGCAAGACGACAGGATGTTCAACGACGGCGCCGTTGTCACCTCAGTAGGGGATCGACAGATCGCATTACGGCTCTCGCGGGACACCCTGCCCGACGGCGCGCTGCTGCACCGCGCGGCACCGCTGGTAGTGCGGGTGGGCGGGAGCGGCAGCGGTTATAGCTGTCGTGGCGTAGTGCTGAACGAGCATGCCGGAGACGAACTGCGCATTGAGTTCGTGGACCGGGTGATATCGGAGGATTTGAGGGAATACTTCCGTCTCGACGCCGAGATCCCCGTCATCCTGTTCAATGTAACGGCGGGCACCGCAGAGGAGAGCGGCACCGGAGGGCTGAGACTGGCCGCCCTGGACAGCCTGCCCCGGATCGTGAACATCAGCGGCGGCGGGCTGAGGACCGAGACCGAAATGGCGATGACGATCGGAGACATCGTCTATGCTACCTTCCATCTCCCGCTGCCGGAGCCGAAGGTAGTCCCGGTCGTGGCGCAGGTGGTGCACAGCGAGCTGATCGAGCGAGCCGACGGCGCCATCATCAGCTCCGGGCTTTCCTTCATGCATATCAACGAAAGAGATCGCGACACCATCGTGCGTTACGTCTGCAACGAAGAGATCAAGAGGATCAGGCTGTGCAGAAAGGACTTTTTCTCACTGCCGGAGAATTGACCGAGGCAAAGGCGGGGTCAAAAGCGGGGATCAAAGGCTTGGCCACGTAGATCTGGTTCCCAAGTCCTGCTTGAGAACGCAATTACATCTCGTTCCCAAGCTCCTGCTTGGGAACGCAACTGACACGCGAAGCTCCGCTTCGCCAAGCTGAAAGCTGGACCTTAGCCTTAATTCAGAGGCGTTCGGAGTTCAGATGCCCTGCAGAAGTTCCAGCAGCATCTCGTTTTCTCCCCTGAGCCGAACCGCCACCCTAAGAAACGGCCCTTCAAGTCCTGGAAATTACCGAATTCCAAACCAGAAAGTCGCATCGAAGACAGTTCAGCTGGACCCCCCACCCATTACAACTCGTTAATCGCCCCTCCTGCCATCCCCTTTGCAAGCAGCACCCGCAAATTCTGTGGAAGACCCCACTTTATATGAAAAACTTCTTTCTCTATGTTGACTAGTCGTGCTATACAAAGGTGGATTTTTTCGATCAGATTCCGGAGAATGCGATCCGGTTTGGAGCATAGATGGCTAGGGCAGATATTTTGTTGAGCATAGTTAAATCTGCAATCGCCAATGACAGCCTATCGCTTCGAAAAGCTGTCGAGGCACTGGCTACCGACGAGCGTTCGAAAAATCATCGTATTCTTGCAGACCGTTTGGTTGATCTTTTATCCGCTCAAAACAATCAGATCAACAAGGCATCCTCCTCCTTTATTCAAAATGGCACCAGGGATCTGGTGTATGAAGTCATTCCTGAAAAGCGATTCAGCGATCTTGTGCTTGAGCATGACGTCCTGGAAATCTGCAGAGAGGTCGTCGAGGAGCACCATAGGGCCGATTTGCTCAGTTCATATGGCATAGCCCCACGCCACCGCCTTTTGTTTGCAGGCCCGCCCGGCAACGGAAAAACAACGCTGGCGGAGGCTATTGCCTCTGAATTGATGTACCCGTTGCTTGTGGTTCGATATGAGAATGTTATCGGCAGCTATTTGGGCGAGACGGCTTCGCGACTGCAAAAGGTATTCGAGACAGCCAGAACCAGAAAGTGCGTAGTTTTCCTGGATGAATTCGAGACTTTGGGGAAAGAGCGTGGTGATACACGTGAGACAGGCGAAATAAAACGTGTGGTCAGTTCATTGCTGTTACAGATAGACCGGCTGCCTTCTCATACGGTTGTAATTACCGCCAGTAATCATCCGGAGTTGCTTGACAGGGCGGTCTGGCGGAGGTTTCAGGTGAAGGTTCAGTTGTCAGCACCCACCAAGGAGCAGGTTGTCCAGTTTATAAAAGGCTTTGAAGAGCGCACCGGCTTCAAATTCAAAATGGCTTATACTACCTTGGCTGATAAATTGGGCGGGATCAGTTTTTCAGAGATAGAGGAATTCTGTACTGACGTCTTGCGCCGGTGCGTTCTGGGTCATACACAGGACAACCCAAAAGAGATGATCAAGAGTCGTATCAAAAACCTGGAAAGCAGATTTGCCCTGGACAAATAAGGAGGGTAGGGAATGCCGGAAAGACCGCTGCTTATTTTACCGCATTCCGCCCCTCTGCAGAGAATCCCGCGAAAGACGATGGTGATTAGCCATTTAAAACTGCCACGACGTGAGGAGCAAGGGGTGCTGTTTGGCCCTCGGCTCACCACCATGCTGGATGCATTTGTTGCAGATACTCCTGCCGGAACAAGCTCTGAAAACATATTGGTTTTAGAAACCATCGGACGGCCCGATAATTTTCGAACGGCGGTTGCAGCGGTCCCAGGCCTGAAATGGCTTGCGGAAATTGACATAGACGATATCGAGGTGGATGCCCGATTCTTTGAACGCCCCAAAATTGGGCCGCGTTTCTTCAAGGATCGGGTTTTTGCTTTTGATGCCAGGGATTCCCGTGATGTCGTTGCCGCGCTTGCAACAAACGGTGGCATCTTAGACACAGACGGCTACCTGCTGGAAGGTTGTACCTCGGATGCGATTCGGGCCGCTATTCCGCATGACTACAGCGACTATGCTGAAGAAATTGTGCTCGCCATTGATTCAGAGAAGAACTCGCCACTCCCAGGAAGGATGTATTTAAGCCTTAGCAATCGACAAGCATTGCGCGAAGTAAAGACCCTGTTCGATGCGTGGGAGCGGGGAGGAAGGCTTCGTCACGGCGCTGGGGCCTGGGGTGAGATTTTTTCCCACCTCCGCGCTATCCGCTTCTGGGATGTAGAGGACAGGGTAAAAGATACCGGCATCCTGGATTACTGGCAAAAGGAAGTTGAGTGCAAAAGGGGAACCGCTTCCAAGGTTGCTTTTGAAATTGAGTTTTCTTACGAGGAAAATCCGGCGAACAGACGACAAAGGCAGCAGCATGTGGAGGGGCTGGCAATTGCCGAGGGAGGGGCTGTAATTGTCTCATGCGATATTCCCCCAATTCATTTTCACGCAACAAAGATCGAGGTCCCCGTCGCGAACATCGAAAGGGTTCTGGGCGGTGATTACAGCGCTCTGTTTCGGGACAGCGGCATTCTGTTCTTTCGCCCCTCCCCGCAGTGCGCGGTTGCATCATTCCCCGACGGTACACCTGAAGATATTCCGATCACTCAGCCCCCAGACGCCTCCCCGGTTGTCGCGGTCCTTGATGGCCTCCCGTTTTCCCGACACAGACTTCTTGACGGCTTCATAATTATTGATGACCCGGACGACTTCGCCGCAAGTTACCAGCCTAAAGAATTCAATCATGGCACCGCCATGCTATCGCTTATCTGTCGCGGTGAATTGGACGCGAACGAAGGTCCGATCACACGACAGGTGTATGTGAGGCCGATATTAAGGCCTGATGAAGACTCTCCGCTCGAAAGACGGCCGGAGCGGATTCCGAAGGACGTCTTCTTTGAAGACCTGGTTGAACAGGCGGTCCGGAAAATGTTTACCGGTGGTGCCGGTGAACCCGCTTCAGCTCCGACGATCAAAATCATCAATCTATCCGTCGCCGACCCGGACCGGATGTTTCACCGATTTCCCGGACCGACAGCGCGGCTGCTTGATTGGCTTTCATACACGTACAAAGTTTTATTCTGTGTCAGTGCCGGGAATATAACCGACTCCATCTTCCTGGGTATGGATGCTGCGGAATTCGCCGAAATTACGGATGGTGAAAGGGTCGACGCCGTCCTTACAGCGATTTATGCGGATCGAAGGAACCGGCGGATACTGACACCATCCGAATCGATCAATTCAATAACAGTCGGCGCTCTTCACGATGACGAATCCACTCCAGTAATAATTGATGGCTGTATTGATATTCTTCCCTCTGGGGTCTTGCCCTCCCCGCTCTCCCCTCACGGTCATGGTTTCCGTTCATCTGTCAAACCGGAGATACTTGTCCCCGGTGGTCGCCAACTTTTCACGCATGCCGGTGACGGAGAATATTGCATCCCCCGCTTGCCCATGCGCTGCGGACAAAAAGTTGCTGCAGCTCCGGTCCTGGCGGGTGAAAGAAATCGGACAATCTACACTTGTGGCACCAGTAACGCAACCGCGCTTGCCACTCGGGGGGCTGCATTCATCCACGATGCGGTGATTGAGGTCCTTGGAGAACATCGGACCGAGGATGCCGACAACTCCATGGCCGCGCTGATCAAGGCGTTGATGGTGCACGGGGCGTCATGGGGTGAGGCTGCAGAGGTTATCGAGGCTGCGATATTGACTGGCCGAAATGGCACAGAAGTTAAGAAGGAAATCGCCAGATGCCTAGGTTACGGTCGTCCAGATTTCCGGAAATCGATTGAATGTACCGCCACAAGGGCCACGGCTATCGGCTATGGCGCAATCTCAAAGGATCAGAGGCATGAATTTCGTTTGCCGCTTCCACCGAGTCTTAGCGCCCTTGATTGCTGGCGAAGANNGAGGCAACGGAGATGGCTACGGCTATCGGTGGCAAGCGGACGGAAGTTGACTGGCACCAGGTTAGGAATGGAACGTTGCAGCATGAGATCATTGAGGGGGCAGCAGTTGTTGCGTTTCAGGAGAACGATTGCCTTGTAATCGCTGTGCAGTGTCGAGAGGATGCGGGGCCGCTGGATGTGGATGTGCCTTATGGGTTGGCGGTTTCTCTGGAGGTCAAGGCCGAGGTGGGAATTGATCTTTATGAGGAGATACAGAGTTTAATCGAGGTCTCGGTGCGCGAGGCTGTGAGGGCGATTTAACAATTCTAAAGCCTCGGGTTTTGCCGGCGATGACTTACTTTATACGTAAGAGGTGTCTAAGTGAGGCTTGTAGTCATTAGTGACATTCACATTGGTTCTGGGCGTCTCGATGATTGTGATGCTGAGCTTGAGGGTGCTATAATCAATTTCCTAGAGATCCTTGCTAAGGACACTCTGCCAGTTGAGTTAGTAATCAATGGTGATTTTCTTGACTTCGTTCAGGCCGAGCCATGGCAAGGTACTGATTTGGAATCTCAAACTTCGGCTAACATTCCGTTGTGCTTTACGGAAGAGCAATCTCTTGAGAAGTTGAACGGGATTGTTGCTGCGCATTATCGAATATTTGATGCACTAAATGTATTCCTGAGTTCAGTGGCTGAACACAAATTAGTTATTCTTCCAGGAAACCATGATGTAGACTTTTTTTGGAGCGAAATAAGAAAGAAATTTGTGGAGGTTGTGTCAAAAGGGGACGGCGGCGTTCAGCAAAGGCTGAAATTCCATCTGCAGAAAGCGTATCAACCGCAGAATTTTCCTGGAGTTTGGATCGAGCACGGCCATCAATACGATGAATGCAATAAGTTTGAAGTGCATGGTGAACCTAGGTGGAGCGAAGAGGCTAAGCCTGTATTTATAGATAATGATGGCAAGCCAAGATTGCTAGAGTGTGTCGGGACACGCTTTCTCATCAAATTCCTCAATCATCTGGACGCGGAGTATCCATTTGTTGATAATGTTAAGCCATTTAGCAAGTTTGTGAAGATGTTCCTGGTATCGTCACTTGTTCCAGAATTCGGACTGTTAAAAGCAGCAGTAGCTTTGTGGGCGTTTATTTCGTATTTCAACAAGACCGCATATGAATCACCCGTGGATATTTTGGGCGGTCATATGGAGCAACCGAACCCAGTAAGTTTATTTGCGAAACGTTTCAGCGCATTAAGTCCACAAAATACAAAGGACTTAACTTCTAGATTGAAACGCGATGGCTTTGATTTTAAGGGGATGCCCTTTAGTTTTTATTTGAGAGATGATGGCAGGACCGAATGTTTATTAGATCATATTTGTCGCAACCCGCATATATTGGACGCAATACGAGAAGAGGATATCGGGTATCTCTCTAAGAAATCCATTGGAGGATATCTGACACTCTCCAGCAGTTATCTGAAGGATGAGACTGAAGAGCTTAAAGCCGCTGCTAAAAACTTACTTGCTACCGAATCGATATCTTCCGTTATAATGGGCCATACTCATGAGCCAGTTGATCCTGTTGATGATTTTAATTATGTAAACACTGGCAGTTGGACACGCAACTATCGAGATACCAAAGATCAAAGATATGTAAGATCGTGGGATTTGCTGCGAAAGTCAGCTTATGAGAAGTTTCCATTTGAACTTTCATATGCGCAGCACTCAAGACAAGGGAAACTTATCTTATATAATACTACCTATCTTCGTGGACATTAAGTATGATAGAACTGACAGTAGAAATAACAATACATGGTGATGAAGGTACTTTAAAGCTTAAATGGTCGACCCCTGACCGTACTTACTTGCCGTACCAAGTAAAGTTGGCTCGTATAAAGTTGCACACAAAAAAATTGCGTGAGCAATTAGAAACAATGGTCGAAGCTGGACAAAAGGGAGATTTTGCTGAGTACGGGAAGATAACTCAAAGCCTTGCACGGGAGGGGTATAACCTCTACGATGCTCTCTTTTTTGGCGATGGAGCGACGGACCGAATAAATGCTGGGGTGGTAAAAGATTGTGTTGAGAATGATCTAATAGCTGGGCGAGACAGGATCATATTTTCTGTTGGGCCTAAAGTCCATATTCCATGGGGGCTGATTTATGATCAGAATGTTCTTAATCCACTTGACAATGAAGAACCTGATTCAACCCGCTTTCGCCACTTTTGGTGCGTAAAATTTTCCGCTGTTACGCTTTACTCTAAGATGGCGCTTTTAGGGATTGATAATGTATGGATGAAAAAAGACTTTAAGTTACTCTTCGGCGCTCATCAAGATATCTGGAACGATGCCTTTGTTTTAATTGATGAGGAAGAACAAAAGGTTTTGCACTGTTTACTTGAACACCCAGTTCAACCAAAGTTCTCACTTAAGGATCTGAATAACGAATGGAGGGAAAACATAAATATTAGCGTACCTCATGGGCTCTTGAGTCTTTATTGCCATGCCGATGGGGGCGCCCTTTGTATAGGATCAGACGAGGAGGACGTGCTCCCAACGGCAATGTTCCAACCTCACTTTAGAAGGTGCGAAGCATCAGATCAAATCCCGCCGACATTGGTTTTTTTGGCAGGGTGTAAAACTGCAATTGGTGATCTGGATGAAGGTTTTCTTGAAGCCACTAGTGGACCAGGTTATTGCGGCTTCATTGGTGCTGAAGCAAGAATTTATGATGTGTTTACTCTCCGATTTTTGACCCGATTCCTCCATAGCTTCTACACAAGTGGTCGCAGCGTCCACGAAATTATTCAGCAATTGCGTCATGATCACTGGCCCTTAAGTTTAGTGTTTTCTGTTTGTTGCCCCCATGATCTAAAGGTGAAAACCAGTTGCATCCCATTGACCTGTGGAAATAAAATACCAACAGAGACTAATTTATCATTTCAGCGTCTTTCCAGTTCTAAGGGCACATGAATGAAAACAACAATCGTTTGGCCGCATAGCCCATACAAGGGGTTAAGCTATTATACCCAACAAGATGTTGCTCTTTTCGGTGGGCGCTCTGAAGACGTCAGAGACTGTGCGCGAATACTCGCCAATGATAATACTAAAGTTCTGCTACTCCACGGAGTTACGGGTTGTGGTAAATCATCATTTTTGAGAGCTGGTTTGATACCGTTTCTAGAATCCGAGATAAAAAGATTTCAGTTTATCCGCAGGTTTGATGTTGAGAATACAAAAGCTCTATTCGTTAGATGTACTAAGCAGCCTATCTTGAGGTTGTGCGAAGCACTGTATGATTGGAGCGAGATACCGCTGAAAGTTGAACCGCCAAATTCATTATGTCAACATATTGACCTGACAGTGATTCGTGGCACCGATAGAGATAGCAGTCAGTTTATTCAAAGTAAGAGTAGATCTGTTGATAGTCTTATTGAAACTTTACATTGTTTGAGTAATGTGTTGCCAAAAACATTAGTTCTTGTTTTGGACCAGGCGGAGGAAATATTAACTCTTGGGTCAAACAAAGAAGGTGAGTTCGATCAAAAATTATTCTTTGACTTTATAGTTAAATTCAGTAAAGCATGTTTGGATATTAAATTGATTGTTACACTTCGTACTGAATATTTCGGATATTTCTTTAACGAATTAAAGGACTATTGGTATGACCACGATAGGTTTTCCAGCTATTTGCTGAAGGAATTGTCAGCTGCTCAACTCATTGAAGTTATTGAAAAACCCATTTCTACTAGTGTCCCTCTGAAATTTCTTCAAGGTCGATGTCAGCCTGGTGAGCATTATAAATTTGAATTCGAGCGAGGTCTTACCAAGCAAATTGTGGAAGATTTAAAAAAATATGAAGCTAAAGGTGGAATAATACTTCCGGTTCTTCAAATTGTTTGTGATAGATTATTTAAACAAGTTAGTGATGACCAGGTTAACAAGAAAGTGATTGTTGATAAGGGCTTGAATAAGGAACTATCCAAAGTTACATTTGAAGATTACAGAGAATTAGATCCATTTGAAGAGCAAATGTATAGTTATGTAATGAGCGCTATCTTGTTCAAAATTGAGAATGAAGTCCCCGGGTTGAACCAGGTCGCACGTAATGAGGAATTTGAGCTTTGGATGGAATTCTTGTGCGAACTGGTTAAGGCTAAACCAGGTAATCGTGCTTCAACGGATTACAAACCATCAGAAGCATTAAGAGCAAGTGCAGAAAATCTTAACTGTAAAGTAAAATTTGAAGATATGATGAACTATCTCAGTAATGAAAATCGGCGTATTCTTAACCAATCTGTACACCTGGAGAATAGCAACTCATACCCGAATAGCTGCTATTACAGTCTAGGTCACGATGCAATTGCTGTGACTTTGCTCAAATGGATTGAAGCAAGACAACTTTTACTAAGACCAATAACACAGATGGATGCCTTCCTTTCACAACTTACTAGCGATATAATTGACTATACCTTTAACCCTCATATCGAGTTCACCTTCTGTTACCCTGGACTTGGTATAGGGTCAATATCAGTGGGTGGTGAAGTGTATAATAATTACTCCGCTGCAATTAAAAACCTTATTAAGAATGGGCACCCTAAAAGTACCTTTATTTTGGCTGAATGCCAGGAACTAGACTCTCTTTATGACGCATTTCTTGACGAAGGGGATAACAATTATGTCGAAATGACGCCAGAAAAGATCAGAATAAACTTCGCTAAGGAAGAGTCAAAAGTATTGCAAATTTTAGTTGTTGATGGCAGCTTCGGAAAGAACGGCATGTACAATAGAGATAATGCTAAAGGATTTGATAGCTCCGTTCACTGGTGGTTTGTAGATACTAAATTTCGATTCCAGGCTATCATACTAGGCGATGTGGTTTATATTATTAATACTTTTGGTCTTCCGACTAATATTGGGGGACAATGGCGTAAACCCGATTCCGGAAATAACCATGTTGAAATTGTGGCAACGCGGATTAAAAATCACCTGCTGGCTTTGCAGTTACATGATCAATTAGTTAAAGAAGCTGCGCAGTACAGCAAAAATCTAGAATTGGCTCCTCAACCCTAATAACAGTAAAGTTGTTTTTACTGATCGCAAATAATTCCTTGATTAAATGGAGGGTGGTATGAACAATAGGATGTGTTTATGTTTTGTTGTTGGGCTTTTTATGATAATGGCGATCATAGGGTGTAAAGAAAGAGCTACGTCCGAAGCTAAACCTTTGCGCATTGCTGTCTTCCAGATTACAGAAATACAACCTATTGCGGAGTTGAGAGAAGGATTTTCCAAAGCGATTAAGGAGTCTCCTCATGTCCAGAATCGTCCCATTGAAATTCTTCCTTTCAAAGATGCGCATGGCGATACGACTTTGGTCAATCAAATAGCGGACCAAATAATTGCGGACAAACCTGACCTAATATATGTACTAGGTACTTCTGTTGCCCAGGCTATCGCAGAACGAACAAAGACCATTCCCATCGTTCAAGGAGCAGTTACCGACCCCGTCGAAGCTAAGTTAGCAGTTTCCTGGGAAGGGTCCGGTCGAAATTATGCTGCATCTACTGACTTGCCACCTGTTCAAGCCCAACTTGATATACTACGCAAGGTTTTACCAGAGGTGAAAAAAATAGGCACAATTTACGATTCAGGGGAAGATAACTCCAAAGCAGTTATGAAGCAATTGCGCAAGTATGCTGAAAAAATGGGATTTGTTGTTATTGAAAAAGGAGTTACATCCGGGGCTGATGTTTCGAAAATGACCACGGCTCTTCTCGGGAAGGTTGATGTGATTTTTGTCCCAACCGACAATACGGTTCATGGGGCGTTGCCCGCATTGCTCCAGGTGGCGGCTGATCAACACCTCCCTGTATATAATTGTACTCGTTCATCGGTGGAGTCTGGTGCGCTCTTCGCCTTGGGTGGAGACTACAAGGACATGGGGGCTTCGGCTGGTCGGATAGCCGTTCGTATTCTTTCTGGGCAACCGCCTGGAGAGATCCCGATAGCCTTTATAGAAAATCCAACTTTATATTGGAACGTTGGAGTCTCCGAGAAGTATAAAATCCCTTTGAGTGATGAAATGCGCAAAAGGGTTAATGTCTCCATTCGCGAAGGGAAAGAAGTACCTAAACCGTTGGAGAAATAACTTTGGATGCCTCATTTTACAAGCTATTTTCTGCCTTAGCCTTGGCCGGTTCGTTCTCTTTTTTCGTCCTAGGGGTCGGTGTTGCCTTCAGGTGGATTAAATTTCCTGATTTGACCGGGGATGGTTCTTTTGCTTTAGGCGGTGCAATAACTGCTCGCTTGATTGCAGAGGGAGCACCGATAGGCTTCGCCATATTTTTTGCGGTGATCGGAGGATGCATTGCAGGCTTGGGGACAGCTGCAATGCACAGGTATCTGCGGGTGCCGAAGATATTGGCGGGTGTTTTGATGATGATGGCGCTTTATACGGTTAATCTTCGCGTACTAGGTCGCCCAAATCTTCCAATACCGAGATCATCCGGAATTTTTAGCATGGTAGGTGATGCAATAGGTTCATCACTTGCGTTGCAGATATTCTTAATCATTGTATCAATTGCGATCCTTGGATATTTTTTGCTATACGTTTTTTTAGAGTCACGAACAGGGCTATTTTTAAGGATTTCCGGAGCTAGCCATTCGGTTTCGGTTTCCTACGGTGTTTCGCCGCTACAAACATTATTAGGCCTTTCTATCGCCAATGGGTTAATTGCATTATCGGGCTCTCTCGTCGCCCAGCACTCATATAGCGCGGACATTCATATGGGTTTTGGCCAATTGATTGTTGCTGTTGCCGCATTATTCATAGGGATGACTTTGTTCAGAAGACCAACGGTTTCCAATTTGCTCCTTGCTTCGATCTCCGGTTCGGTTATCTATATGCTTTTGATTCAGTTTTCCTTAGAGTTCGGAATTCAGACGCAGGATTTTCGGCTTATTAGCACCCTGATTGTACTTGGTGCTATTTCTATTGCAGCGCTAACTGGGAAAGGGGAGTCATTACGCAGAGGCGTTGATGCTTTTGGCCTCTGACTTTAATTATGATAGCAATCAAAGATCTTAAAAAAAGCCTCGTCTCGCGTGGCAGCGCCAACGCGTTCGAATTGGATATCCCCTGTTTCGATATTTCCGCAGAAGAAGTTATCTTCTGTGTCGGGCCGAACGGCGCCGGCAAAAGTACTTTTCTTGCTTTGTTACAAGGCCTCATGGCGCCTGATTCTGGGACTATCCACTACCGTGAGAAAGGCTCAACTACTCCTTTTGATTTACTCGCACTCGCGCCTCATCAGCGCGCACGTTACCTAGGTATAGTCCCTCAAGAGCCAGGGGGGATTCTTGTAGAGGACATGTCTATATTGGATCATGTTCTTGCTCGATTGGCCATGTCCAACAATATTTCATGGTTTTTTCCGAAGCGAAGCTGTCGGTGTCGTTCTGAGAAGTTACTGGCCACTCTCAAGTTGGGTTTGGATGGACGCGCTAACGAACCTGTGGGTAATTTGTCAAGCGGTGAACGGCAAGCGATTGCGGTTCTACTTGCAACAATGGGGCGTCCTGGTATATTGTTATTCGATGAGTTTACGGCCTCCCTCGACCCAGAAATGTCCGTGGTTCTAAGCAAGCGGGCATTTGAATTTATTCGAAAAGATAAACTTAGCGCGATATTTGTTACTCATCGATATAGCGAAGCTATCGAGTTTGCTGACCGAATTATTGTTTTATACAAGGGCACAATTTATCAAATTCTTAAACGTGGTTCGCAAGAATTCTCTGAAGCCAATTTGCTTAAAATTATCACTGAATTATATCTTACCAAGTAAAGGGGTGTATATATGGACACGCAGAATTTGAGTAATATTTGTTACCGTGAAGATGAAGAAAATCTGTCGCAAAGTGTAGAGAAACAAGATCAAGAGCTAAAAGTGACCTCACGTAAGATAAATTTATCGTTGGTCCCAATTTCTGTCGATATGGGCAGATACAGACGCTTTCCCGCAGATGCAATGTTTTAAGTATTGAGGATTTGTTTATGCCTTTCAATATACTGGTCGAGTCCAACTGCAATAAGAAGTGTTCATACTGTTTTGGCCGAGAAATTTCAGAAACATCAACTCAACAGCGAATTTCGGTAAAAGCCTTTCGAGAACTCGTCGACTCTATATCTAAAGATGGTATTACCTCTGTTGGTGTAACGGGAGGGGAACCAACTGTCCATCCCGAGATTCTGGAACTCGTTGATGTTGCATTATCCGCAGGACTTAAAGCCGTTATTAAGACCAATGGACTGTGGGACAAAACATTTCGCCAGGAGTTAACCCGGCGTCATCCGGATTGTTTGGCATATCTTATTAGCATCCTACCGCAACAAGATTATCATCAAACCGAATGGGCTACCCTTTTATCTACCTTAGGGTCAATACCTGCAGCATCCTTAACCCTAGGCATAACACTCTCCAGCCCGGATTTCTATTATGATCATCTCCTCGAAGCCGTAAGGGTCTCGGGTGCTAAACGAGTTCGATGGTCTTTGGCCCACCCTATAGCGGGCGAATTGTCTTCTACTATTACCTTTGTCCCCATTTTGGAATATCGACAGTATTCCGAAAGAATAGTGAGAATGGTGGAAGATCTAAGTAAATATGGAGTGGAGTGTATCGGCGATCATTGCTCAATTTTGTGCATGTGGACGGACGACCAACTGGGCCGCATTGTTCGTGCAGGCGGGAGTATCGTAACGACTTGCGAACCTACTGTGGACTTCCTACCCGACAAAAAGGCGGTCTTTTGTCTTCCTATGTCTTCTGTTGCAAATGTATCGCTTGAAGACATCGGAGGGCCGGGACGCGCAGTGGCCTACTTCGATAGGATTGCTGATATTCTCAAAAGGCATAACCTGCCATTCGAAGAATGCGGTGATTGTGTCCATTTTACGACGAACCGTTGCCATGGCGGATGCTTGGCACATCGGCAATGGGGAGATGGCATAATTGGCGCCACGTTGAAAACTTGGTCAGTTAAAGAAGATGGCTCAAAGGTTTTTCGATTTCGCGAAAATATCATCATCGGCAAATATCAAGCAATTAATGGAAATGAAGAAGAAATACTGGTCAGCGACACTCAAAGCAACTTGACCTTTCAGGCCTCTGAAGATTTGCTGACGCTTGCACATCTTTTCGATGGTCGTACAACAATATCTGAGTGCATACAGATAATGGCTAATAATATTGAAGGAATAGAAGCAGAGGATCTACAAGATGAAGTAGATCAATTTCTTTTCACGGCATGGATGCATAATTTGCTAGAGGAAGTTCTTTAGTGACCGATATAAATGAAACACCTATGCCAGAAGAATTTACCCGTCTTTGGTCCTCAGTTAAGTTCGTAAAACATCCAAAACTTGAAGTTAGGCAAAGTCCGGTAGGAGTTGAAATTACTAATTTTGCTACTGGGATTCAGGCAATTTTTGCTGATAAAGCTCCACTAGACTTACTAGACGGATTCGCAGCGCCCCAGACAATGGCGCAAATATCGGGAGGTTGCCCCGATTTATCTATGGGTGGATTAGGTCAAGCCCTGATTGCCTTTCTGGAACTTACTTTTTTGCTACCTGAGTTGGTCATGAGGGATACCCCATGCCCTTGTTGCTCAGAGTCTGAATTTAAGCAAAAATCGAGTATACCTGACCCCAGGTTTTTAACAGACTTTAATTTTGTCGAATGTGCGTTATGCGGAGCCACGTACTTACATCCGATGCCTGATACGGATGTAATGCATTTCTATTACTTATGCTTGGGACATTACCGTACAAGACGCACACATGCCCAGAAAGGATATTTATCCGGAGTCAAAGAAATCGGTGAGCAAAGAAAACTAGGTGTTATTAAGGATGTTTTTCCCTCTCTTAATGGCATTAAATTGCTTGACGTTGGATGTGGAGATGGCTCTTTCTTGGCACAAATGGCTTTTCATGGCGCATTCGCTGTAGGCAACGAGGTTGACACTTTTGAATTGGAGCGAATAAAGAGCGGATCCCCAAATATAGATGTCATACCCGGACAGTTTGTGCAGGCCAACTTTTCCCAAACCTGCGAACTAGATCTGATAACTTTTTGGAGCTATTTCGAGCATGAAGAGCAACAAATAACAGCACTTCGTCGCTCGCGCCAACTCTTAAAAACCGGGGGGGTTCTTATCATCGAACTTCCTGATATCGGAGGCCGTCTTGCCAAGATTGCAGCAAGCGAATGGCCGTTTTATGACCCTCCATTCCATATAATTCACCACAACAAAGAATCGCTAACGAAGCTGTTGAGTAAGGAAGGGTTTCAGGTCATACGCTGGTATCCATACGGCAGTTCACCAAGTATTCTTAAATACTCTCCACTATTACTACTATTAATGTGCAAGCTGAAATTAGCTTATGATTCTGAGCGTATAGATCGCCTCGTTATGCTTGTGTCTTCACTCTCTCGACCAATTGAAGATAGAATGGGGTTATCGGGTAAGATGATCATTGTGGCAAAAAAAGCTGAAACACGATGAATTATCAAATTCTTTGCTGTGGCAGAGAGAAAAAATCTAACTAAATCTTCCCCTACCTACCTAAGAAATTCACCTAGAAGTTCCAGCAGCATCTCGTTTTCTCCCCTGAGCCGAACCGCCACCCTGAAGAAACGACCATCCAATCCCTGGAAATTGCTGCAATCCCGGATCAGAACCCCCTTCTCCATGAGCCTTGAGCGGAGTTCCCCCGCGCCCAACCCGTTTCGAATCTCCACCAGAATATAGTTTGCCCGTGAGGAAAAAACGCGAAGCCAGGATAGCCCGGCCAGCCGGGTTGCCAGTCGGTCCCGCTCCTGGTCCATGTAATGCCTGGTGCGCTCGCAATAGTCAGCATCGCTGAGCGAAGCGATCCCCGCCACCTGCGCTGCCGTATTGACGCTCCACGGGTCCTGCAGCGAGGAGATGGCGTCGATGGTCTCCGGCGCGCCGATCGCGTACCCCAGCCGCAGACCCGGTATGGCGAAAAACTTGGTCATCGAACGCAGCAACACACCCCGCGGCAAGTCGCAGATCAGGCTCTTGGCGGACTCGCCTTCGCAGAAGTCGACGAACGCCTCGTCCAGGACCAGGAAGGTGCCGCTATTGCGGCACAGCTCAATTACGGCCTCGATGTCCTTTTTCGGTATCAGGGCACCGGTCGGATTCCCCGGATTGCAGACAAAGAGGAGATCGTATCCCTCTCGGAGCTTCTCCTGCAAAGCCGGAAGGGAAAGGGTAAAGCCGTCCCCGCTTTTCAGGGTGAAGTAGTCGGTCTGCCACCCCGCCCTCTCCAGTGCGGAGGCGTACTCGGCAAAGGCCGGAGCGACGATGAGCCCCCTCCTGCCCTCCACCACCCGCGGTAGCAGGTGAATCAGCTCCGTCGATCCGTTTGCCACCGCGATGTGACCGGCACCGACTCCGTGGTAGGCCGCGAGGCGTTCCTTGAGCTCGGCCGCCCCCTTGTCCGGGTAGTGCAGCAGCCTGTCAAGGCAACCGGCCAGCGCGTCACGCACCCCCGGAGCCATTCCGAGCGGATTTATGCTGGCGGAGAAGTCGACGATCTTCTCAGGCGGGACACCGAGTGACCGGGCGACGGCGAAGACGTTTCCGCCATGTTCGTGGGCGATGGACATGAGATACCTTAATGGTGTTTTGTCAGTTTCGCAGGTTGGGTTAGCGGCCTCATCGCGTAACCCAACGATGCAATGCTGGGGTTCACCCTCCCCCAGCCCCTCCCATCAAGGAAGGGGGGCTTATATTTTCCCTCTCCATTGATGGGAGGGGGGCTTATATTTACTGACTAGCGATGATCTTCCGCTGTCTAGGTTCCTCCCCCTTCAAGGGGGAGGTCAGGAGGGGGATGGGGTGTTTTGCGCCGGAGCTGCCCCATCCCCACCCCAACCCTCCCCTTGAAGGGGAGGGAGTTTTTTCAAAGACAAGCTTTTATGAGCGCTAATCATTGCTGATCGCCCTTACCGCGAGCCACGCGATGACCAGAATCGCTTCGCAGCAGTACATGAGCCTCACCACGCCGCCGTACGCCGCAAGCGAAAGCGGCGCCGAGGCGTCGCCGATGGTCGGCTTATCGACCACCTTGCCGAAATAGCGATTGGCGCCGCCAAGCCTGACTCCGAGCGCGCCGGCTGCGGCCGCCTCGGGAAATCCGCTGTTGGGCGAGGTGTGGTTGCGGCAATCCCTGCGCATGATCCGCCAGGCGCCGCTCCCGCTCAGCGCGCAGATCGGTGCGGCAAGGACCATGAGCAGTCCGGTGAGCCGGGACGGCAGATAGTTCGCCAGGTCGTCGAAGCGCGCCGAGGCCCAGCCGAAGTCGAGGTAGCGCTCGTTCTTGTAGCCGACCATCGAGTCCAGCGTATTTACAGCCTTGTAGGCGATGGCAAGCGGAGGCCCTCCCAGCATCAGGTAGAAAAGCGGCGCTATCACGCCGTCGCCGGTGTTCTCCGCCACGGTCTCCACCGCACCCCTGACGATCTCGGGCTCGTCAAGCTGCGCCGTTTCCCGCCCCACGATGTAGGAGAGTGCCGTGCGTGCTCCCGCGATGTCCCCGCGCTCAAGCGCCTTTGCCACCTTGCCCGACTCGACGTGGAGGGAGCGCGCGGCGAGCGAGACCCAAGCGATATAGAGCCCGGCCACAAAACCGAGATCAGGCGCGATGGCATAGGCCGCTTTCAAAAGAAGTGCGGCTCCCGCATAGGTAGCACCGACCGTAATCACCAGCAGGGCGACCCCCGCCGCCCGTGGGTTCACCATCAGGCGGCGCAGGGGGCCCTCCAGCAAGGAAATCATCCGCCCGATGGCAACCACCGGATGCGGCAGTGCGCGCGGGTCGCCTAGGACCAGGTCAACGACGACCGCTGCCAGGACCATGGCGATATCTCTTTGTAACAGCTCCATCAATAGAGTTCCGATCCGGTTATGAAAGTCCCCCTTTGGCAAAGGGGGATTTAGGGGGATTTGCAGGCAATCGCCCGATCACCCTGTTGCCCAGAAGGCAAATCCCCCCCAACCCCCCTTTTTCAAAGGGGGGAGAGTTTGGCAGAGTCCGGCCATGCCGGTCCCCCCTCTCCCTAACCCTCTCCCACCAGGGGAGAGGGGATTTCAGGGTCTCCTTCCCTCCGGGGTTAGAGGTGACTTTTGCCCCCCTCCCTTCGATGGGAGGGGCTGGGGGAGGGTGTGGGTTTAAGCTTCAGGCTTGATCACGCTTGCCCCGCAGATCTCGAAGATCCGCGCCATGTCCAGGTGCTGCTCCATGTGCGTTGCCAAAAGGTCGAAGGGGTCCGTCATCGGAACCATCTCGGCCTGCTCAGGCATCCCCTTCTCCCGCCTGATCCGGTTCAGGAAAGAGGTCCTGAAACCGTGGTTGTCAAAGATGCCGTGCAGATAGGTGCCGAACACCCGGCCGTCCGGGGAAACGGCGCCGTCGCCGATCCCGGCCGCACTCCCTGAACGGGTGGCGATTGTCGCAAAGGGACGTGCCCCGACTCCGAGCACCGTCTCCCCCATGTGGATCTCGTACCCCGTGATCGCTCCTCCCTGACACCCGGGCGAAAGTTCCTCCCCGGCGGGCAGCAGCTGCGCCTCGACCTGGTGCGTCTGCTTCTCCTTTAGCATGGTGGTCACGACGTCCAGAAGCGCGAGACCCGGCGCTTCGGCGATGCCGGACTCGACATTGTCCGGGTCGAGCACCAGGCTTCCGAGCATCTGGTATCCGCCGCAGATCCCGACTATCGGCCCATTGAACCGCCCGATCGCCTCGAAGACGCCGTTCTCGCCCAGGAAGCTGAGATCCGCCATGGTGGATTTGGTCCCCGGGAGGATCAGCAGGTCCATCGAGTCGATCAGGCGCGGGGAGTCGATGTAGTAGAGCGACAGGTCCGGCTCCCCTTCCAGGGCGCTGAAATCGGTGTAATTTGAGATCTTGGAGAGGCGCACCACGCCGACGCGGAGTTTCGCTGCGCTACCGGCAGCCGCGGCAGGATTGCCTCTTTTATGCAGGGCAACGCTATCCTCCTCAGGAATGGAAAGCCCGGAGAACCACGGGAGCACCCCCAGCACCGGAACCCCGGTCCGCTCCTCGACAAACTCGATGCCGGGGGTGAGCAGCGAGGGATCGCCGCGGAACTTGTTTATGATCACCCCTTTGACCATCGCCTTTTCTTCGGGGGTCAGCAGTTCCAGCGTCCCGACTATCTGGGCAAAGACGCCGCCGCGATCGATGTCCGCGATCAAGATGGCGGGGGCTCCTGCCATCGCTGCGACCCTGAGATTGGCGATGTCGTGGGCGCGCAGGTTGATCTCGGCGATGCTCCCCGCCCCCTCCATGACGATGAAGGAGAAACTCGCCTTGAGCCGCTCGAAGCTCTCGCGCACCTTTTCGAAGGCCTCCGGCTTGTAGGCGTTGTACTCCTTCACCCCCATGTTGCGCACCACGCGCCCCTGTACGATGACCTGGCTTCCGGTATCGGAATTGGGCTTCAAAAGTACCGGGTTCATGTCCGTGTGGGGCAAGATCCCGCACGCCTCCGCCTGCACGCCCTGGGCGCGGCCGATCTCGCCCCCCTCGGGGGTCACGGCCGAGTTGAGAGCCATGTTCTGCGACTTGAAAGGGGCTACCGCGATCCCCCGCCGCTTCAGTATCCGGCAGAATCCCGCCGTTATCACCGATTTGCCGACGTCCGAACCGGTGCCGCAGAACATCACGGCCCGCGGGTCGGAAGCCTGTGTTTCCGGGCCGGCATCGCCAGATTCGAAGTTCATGCTGTTCGAGCTGTCCCGTCCCTTGGTCGCGTAACCGCGCGGGGTTATCATTCTTCCGTCACTGGAAAGTCGTGTGGCCGCATTCCCGACGATGACGATGGAGAACATGTCGATCGGATGGGAGAGCATCTCCCCGAGCGTGGTGATGATCCGCTCCTCGCCATCGCGGCAGGCGTTCCTGACGATGCCGACCGGGACCCGGGGCCCGCGCGCGGCGATCAGTATGGCGGCAGCCTCCTCGATCTGGGTGACGCGACCCTTGCTGCGCGGGTTGTAGAGAGCCACCACGAAGTCGGCCGAGGCCGCCGCCCTGAGCCTTCTCCTGATGGTATCAAGCGGGGTCATCAGGTCTGAAAGGGAGATCACGGCAAAGTCGTGCATGAGAGGCGCGCCGAGGACCGAGGCCGCCGCCTGCACTGCGGAGACACCCGGAACGACGATGATTTCGACGTTCCGGTAGAGGGATGCGGAGCCGTCGCCGGGAACTTCCGCAAGTTCCAGTGCGAGTCCGGCCATGCCGTAGATGCCGGCGTCGCCGCTTGACACGAGCGCCACCCGCTTGCCGGAAGCGGCGATGGCGAGCGCCTCGGAGCAGCGTTCCACCTCGCGCATCATCCCGGAAGACACCACTTCCTTCTCCGTCAAAAGCGGCTCGATGAACTCCAGGTAAGTCCTATAGCCCACCACCACGTCCGCCTTCTCGATCGCCTCGCGCGCCTCGAAGGTCATATGGTTCAGCCCGCCCGGGCCGATGCCCACTACAAAAAGTTTCGACATCAATACAAACCTCGAATATCTAAAATGAGAAGGAAACAGTAAAAAGCCTGATTCTACTTTGTCATATTAACCCCGTAACCTTCCCTCACCAACTCTCCCTCTCCCGGAGGGAGAGGGAGAGTTGGTGCAAGAGGGTCTGAAATAAGAGCAAACAGCCTGAATCTGCCCACTCTTTAAAGAACCCCTCGCCCAGTCCTCCCATCAAGGGAGGGGGGTATAGTCCCCTCTCCCCTGGTGGGAGAGGGCTAGGGAGAGGGGGGAAATCCGCCGATTGCAATAATGAACCCCGGACGACGCGGGTCGGGTTGGCCTCAGCAACAGCCATAACCATTAATGATCCCCCCGTACAGGGTCAAACGTCCATCTCGGCGATCGCCAGAGTGACGTTTCCATCCTTTACCTTCTTCAACAGCAGCCTGCCGCCTTGCGAGGCCAGCAGCGCCGCCGGCTCGGCAACACCCCTGGCACCGATCGCCGCAAAGGCGTGGGCCGATGGTGGCGAGGGGACCTCCACGCCGTTCAACAGGTCACTTTCATAGAACAGCATCGAGATGCCGGAGCTTCTCCCGAACTCCAGGAGTCCCGCTTCATCCTCCTTGGCCCGCGCGGTCGCGATGCATTTCACGCTCCTGATGGAAAGCGAAAGCCGCTCCAGGTTCTCCCTCACCACCGACTCGATCTCCTCGGCTGAGGTCCCCCTGTTGCAGCCGATCCCGAGACAGAGATTCACGGGACGCAGCACAAGGGTCCGGTCCGCCCCATGCTGCCGCGGGAGGATTCGGTTGCTGACGACCAGCTGCCCGCTCGCGCCGCTCTCCATGGCCCGGGCCAGATCATCATGAAACGACAGCACCCCTTTTCCAGCGCAGTATTTCCGGACGGCATCGCGGCAGTCGACGACTGCGATCTCCTTTCCCTCCAGGAGCAAAGCGTTCAGCATCTTGACGCGGGAAAGGTCCTCGATGAGCCAGCCGTTTGCCTGGGCCAGCATGTCGAAGGAGGGGAGATCGTTAGCGTCCGTGGCCGTAGTGATGACGGGGATGCTTCCAATGAGCTCGGCGCAATGCTTGGCCAGCCCGTTGGCGCCCCCGATATGGCCGGAAAGGAGCGACACTGCGAAGCGGCCGGCGTCGTCCAGCACCACAACCGCCGGGTCCCTGTCCTTCGCCTGCAAAAGAGGCGCGATGGTGCGCACCACGATACCCGCCGCCATGATGAAGACGAAGCCGCCGTAATCGGACCAGAGCCGGTCCACCAGCGGCTGCACGCCGGTTGAGAACGGGTGTGCGTCACCGGTTGCATGCTTCTCGATGACGAAAAGCCTGCTCTCGGGGATGCCGTGTTGCAGCGTGCCCCCGATCCGGGCGCCGTTAGCGGTTATGGCGATGATCGCTACGTGCATTTCACCTTCTGGAATATATGCAATACATAAGGCGGATCTTCGACAGGAACAAACGCTCCTATCCTCCAAACAACAATAAACCTTACAAATTCCCCCTCGCCCACCGGGAGAGGGTCGGGGTGAGGGAGTTTCGGTTCTCTGATACCAAAGCCGGCATAGCTTTATAATTCAGGGTGGCTGAAGAATTAATCAGCCGGAGTGAATCACAACCAGAGGAAAAAGACTCAAGGTCATCTTTTGCCACCGTAGCCGATCATCGTCAGGGCGCCGCCCTCACCCCTGCCCCTCTCCCGGAGGGCGAGGGGATCTTCCGGACGCCGCGGTGGCTGAAGATGAGCATGCTTCAGGTGAGGGGGAGGGTTTGGTTGCTATAGCTCTATGTGATGATCCCTTCCCTGCAGCCGTGAGTAAAGCCTTTATCGTAGAGCAGCGACTTGGCCCGCATCCCCTCGCTGCGGGCCAGCAGCACATCGCCGACCAGGATCAGCGCCTGCTTGCCGATACCCGCCTCCTTGACCTTGGCAGCTATATCGGAAAGATTCCCCTCGACCACCTGCTCATCCGGCCAGGAGGCCCGCGCTACCACGGCCACCGGCGTCTCCGGAGTGTACGCCCCCATCAGCAGCTCCTCCACGACCTTCTGGATCATGGAGACCGAGAGATAGATGACGAGCGTCGCTCCGATCCGGGCGATCTCGGAGAGCCGCTCCCTTTCCGGCACCGGGGTCCTCCCTGCCAGCCGGGTAATGATGACGGTCTGCGAAACCTCCGGAAGGGTCAATTCCTGCTTCAGGGTGGCAGCGGCAGCGAATGCGCTGGTCACCCCCGGTATCACCTGGTATCCGATACCGAGCCGGTCCAACTCCTCCATCTGCTCCTGGATCGCACCGTAGATGGAAGGGTCGCCGGTATGCAGGCGAACCGCCTTCTCCCCGGCAAGCGCCGCCTCGGCCAAGACCTGCGTGGTTTCCTCCAGGTTCATCCCGGCCGAATCGAAGATGCGGGCGTTGGGGGCATAGGTCCGCACCAGCTTGAAATCCACCAGGCTTCCTGCATAGACGACGACATCCGCCTCCCTGAGAACCCGGGCGCCCTTCACGGTAATAAGTTCGGCATCGCCGGGACCGGCCCCGACGAAATATACTTTAGTCACAGAATTCACAGAGGTACCTTTCGATGCAAGGGAATCTTGAAGAAAGTGCGGTTAGCGCTGATCTTCACTAACGGCTTTTCTCCCCCTTCAGGGGTGAGGTCAGGAGGGGGATGGGGGATTCAGCTAGCATGACCCATCCCCACCCCAACCCTCCCCTTGAAGGGGAGGGAGTTTTCCGGTCACGAGGATTGAATTGGCGCTACCGGTAAAGAGAAAGAAGCAGCGGAGAGCACTGCGAAGATCACCTGCTAAAGCTGATTCTTCCTGACGATCAGCATCGAGAGATAATCGAGCTTCTTGCCGACCAGGGCCTCCAGATCGAAGTGCACCTCCTCGTCGCCGGAGCCGACACGGCGCACGAAGACGCCCCCCTTCTCACGCCCGAGTTCCTTCAGCACGGCGTAAACCCGGTCGAAGACCCGGCTCACCTTCATGAGGACCACGGTGTCGAACTCTTCCAGGGTCCGCTTCAGTTCCTCGTTCTCGTAGGTGGCGGGGAGGATGGCGATCCGCTCCCCTCCCAGGCCGAGCGGAATGCCGGACACGGCCGAGGCGGCGAGTATGCTGGAGATGCCCGGAACGATCTCGATGGCGATTTCTGGGTATTTGGCGAGTAATATCCTGTGGATGTAGAGATAGGTGGAGTAGAGGAAGGGATCCCCGATGGTGATGAAGACCACGTCCTTTCCCGCCGCTATACGCTGCGCCACCTGATCCGCGGCCTCCTCCCAGAACGGGTCGAGCCCCTGCTGGTCCTTCAGCATCGGAAAGAGCTGGACCAGCACCTCCTGGCGGCTGCGGTCGATGAACTGCTCGACGATGGAAAGCGCGTAGCTTCCCGCCTCGGCCGCGCCGGTCGGGGCGCAGATGACGTCGGCCTGCCTTATGATACGCTCCGCCTTCCTGGTCAAAAGCTCCGGGTCGCCGGGTCCGACTCCTACTGCGTAAACAACGGCCACTACTCCTCCCCTTTCCAGGCGGCGATCACGTACACCGGGTTATGGGCCGAGAACATCTTGTACTCGGTGAGGCTGCGGGTCTTCGAGATGTTGACGCAGGTGACCTCGACCGTATAGCCGTGATCCTCCAGGAATTCCACCGACTTGGTCAGCGTGTCCAGCGTCACGGCGTTGATGACGATGAAACCTTCCGGCTTCAGGCGCTTGTCAACCGCTTCGATGATCTCCTCCAGCATGCCGCCGGAGCCGCCGATGAAGACGCGGTCCGGGTCCGGAAGCTCCTCCAGCCCCTCGGGCGCGAAGGCCTCTATCAGCAGGACGTTTCTCGCGGCGAACTTCCGGAAGTTGTCCTTCAGGTAGCTCAGGTACTGAGGGTTCTTCTCCAGGGCGAAGATCCGGCCGTTGGGCATCAGGTTCCCCGCCTCGATGGAGACCGAGCCGCTCCCGGCGCCGATGTCCCACATCACCAGGTCGTCCTGCAACTGAAGCTTGCCCAGGGTAACCGCCCTCACCTCTTCCTTGGTGATCAGCTTCTTCGCCGTGGCGAACTCCTCGTCGCGGATGCCGATCACCGGGTAGTTCTGCAGGTTCGGCTCCCAGGTCTTGATCAGGATGAGGATGTTGAGCGGCGAACAGCTGATGTCCGAGAGCCCCCTCACGTCGGTCTTGGTGAACTTCTCGGTCGCAAGACCCAGGTCCTCGCAAAGCCACGCCTCGTATCCCTCGGCGCCGCGTCCGATCAGTTCCCGGGCGATCACCGCCGGCGTGTTGACGCTGTCGGTGAGGATGGCGATCTTTTCCGAAGCGATGATGCGGTCCAGTGCCTGCTTGATCCCCCTGCCGTGCACCGAGACGAA
>DNRQ01000103.1:5504-5689 GCA_003499925.1 Geobacter sp. | reverse complement strand
CTCGATTCCGGCGCCGACCAGATATATCTTTTGTTCTGGCATAAGCTCGCTCCTTGCTCCATTTGGATTGCATTGAAATTATGTCGGTGATAGGCCCGGGTTTGGAAAAGGCCGGCTGGCCTGCCCCGCCCCTCCCGCCATTGAGTTGCCTATTAGCAACTATCTTCCGCTACCAACGACTCTCC
>DNRQ01000103.1:0-5493 GCA_003499925.1 Geobacter sp. | reverse complement strand
CGGTGATTCCGTGAATCATGTAGGGTGGGCCGTGCCCACCATCAGGATGCGGTTCTGGTGGGCCAGGCCCACCCTACCAAAGGGGGAGTTCTGCGGCAGTGGTTTTACCGGAAGAAAAGCATATCCCCCTGGTACCCTGCGAGAAAGATGCGGACCGGGAGGCCGGGCGCACAGAGGGCGCAGGCCCGGGCCGCCTTGCCGCAGACCAGCTCGATCAGCCCCTGGTCGTATCCCGAGGCCTCCAAGAGGTGACGGGCGGTGTTGGCTTCGCGTGCCGACAGCTCAAGGTGCGCCGTGGCGGGCGACTGCTTGACCCACTCCGCGACCGTGGCAAGATCGAGCACGGATGAAGAGACATGGGTCTGCTGGTGCCCGCAGGCGATCTTCACCAGCTTGGCGAACTGCCCCGCGACGATCACCTGCGGCACTCCCTTTTTTGCGCAGCTCATGAGCGAGTAGCCGAAATGGTCTCCCATCATGACAAAGGCTTCCTCCCTCAACTCATCCTGAAGCGGCAAATGCCGCTGCACCGCCATCTCGGAGGTCCTTCCGGTGGAGAGGACCACCATGCGGCAGCCGCAGGCGAGGGCCACGTCGATGGAGGTATCCACCGTGTCGGTCCAAGCCTTGGTCGATATCGGCTTGACGATCCCGCTGGTGCCAAGAATCGAAAGGCCGCCGATGATGCCGAGCCGTTCATTCAGGGTCTTCTTTGCCAGTTCCTCGCCGTTGGGAATGCTGATGGTAAAGGTGAGCGTAGCGGGAACGCAGCGCACGGCGAAGACTTCCTTGATCACTTCCATGATCATCCTGCGCGGCACCGGGTTGATGGCCCACTCGCCGACCGGAACCGCGAGCCCCGGCTTGGTCACCCGGCCGATGCCGACTCCCCCCTCGATCACGATGCGGTGTCTGGTGAAGAAGTCGACCTTGGCGGTGGCGTGAACCTCGACGCCGTTGGTCACGTCAGGGTCGTCGCCGGCGTCCTTTACCACGTAGCAGGACGCGGTATTGTCGCGCAGCACCCCGCCCCGGAGGCGAAAGCGGGCAGTCTCGCCGCAGGGAAGCGTGAGTTCCACCTCATCGACCAGCATCTGGTCCCGGAGCATCTGCGCGGCGCCCTTCACGGCGGCGGCAGCACAGGAACCGGTGGTGTAGCCGTATCTGAGATCCTTCCCGTTCATAGTCGTTCCAGTGGAGACGGGGGTGTGTTTGCGTTAAATGATGCCGTTAACTGCAATGGGAGGCTTCTGCCCCCTGAAGCTGCGGTTGTCTACGCCCCCGCACCCGCCTGGATCAAAATCGCGTTCATCACCGCCGCGGCGACGTTGGAGCCACCCTTGCGCCCGCTGTTGGTGATGTAGGGGAGCTCCGGGAAATCGCGGGCCAGCTCCCTAAGCGCCTCCTTGCTCTCCGCTGCCCCGACAAAACCTACCGGCAGCGCCACGATCAGCTTGGGGAGCACCCTCTCCTCGCGGATCAGCCTGATCAGCTCGAAAAGCGCGGTGGGAGCGTTGCCGATCACGAAGATGCCGTTGCCGGCATCCCTTCCCCCCTTGCGCATGGCGAGGATGGAGCGGGTGATCAGCTGGGCCTTGGCGTCCTTGGCGACCTGCGCGTCGGCCACGTAACAGGCGACCTTGACCCCGAACGGTGTGAAGCGCTCCTTGCTCATCCCGGAGATGATCATGGTCGTGTCGGTGACGATGCCGCGTCCCGCCTTCAGCGCTGCGATGCCGCTTGCGATCGCGTCCGGAGAGATGTACATGCTCCTGGCGTAGTCGAAGTCGGCGCTGGTATGGATGACCCGGCGCACGATGGGCCACTGCTGCGCGGACCAGTCGTGGGGGCCGACCTCCTCCTCGATGATCCGGAACGATTCCGCCTCGATCTCCTCGGGGCTTAGGTGCACCGACATCAGTGCCACCTCTCTTCGGTCAGGCTCTGGGCGATCCGCTCGACGACGATCTCGACCAGCTTGTCGTGCACGCCCAGGTGTTTGCCGAGCACCATTTCGATGCCGGGATGGCGCTCCCGCGCCTGCTCCAGTTCCTCCGGCAGATCCTCCAGTACGTGGGCCCCCATGTAGAGGAAATAGGGGACCAGCAGGATGCGCTCAGCACCCTGTGCCACGCAGCTGTCGACCCCCTGCTGGATGTTGGGCAGGTGCTGCTCGCGGAAGGAAACCTCGACGATATCGAACTGCGTCATCTTCTTTACCCGTGCCGCTATCTCGCGCGCCGCGTCGTTTGCCTCCGGGATCCTGCTCCCGTGCGCCATAAGCAGTATTGCCGTATTCATGCTATCTCCAAAAGCAGTTTTCAGTTTAACTGTCCCAACCCTTTTTGTATTCCCTGATCAGCTTCTCCACCGCACGCTTGGAGGCCGCCTTCCAGGGGCCGACCGCGACCAGGTTCAGATTTTCCGGGGCGAACAGCGCGCGCGCGGTATCCCTGACCTGGGCCGCATCGATCGCCGCCGCCTCGGCCCGGTCCTCCTCGATGGTCCTGACGATATGCATCAGCTCGCCCCACCCGTAGCGGACCTGCATCTCGTAGGTCGAATCGCTGCTGTACTCCAGATCGTAGAAGTAGCCGTCCTTCACCCTGGAAAGCTCCTCGCTCCCGACATCCTCGAAGGAGAGACTCCTCACCTCCCTCAGCACCTCGGAGACCGCCAGTTCCAGGTTTTCCGGTGCAGTGGCAAGTTCGATGGCGAAAGCGCCGGTCTCCTCGTATGCGGAAAGCGAGGCGTCCACCGAGTAGACGATGCCGAGCTTCTCCCTGAGGGAGAGATGCAGCCGGGAACTCCCTCCGCCGCAAAGGATGCGCCGTATCAGCCTGAGTCCCATGATGCGCCGGTCCGGCCTTGCGAAGCCGCGAAAGGCGATCTGCAGGTTCACCTGGCTGTCCGAATCCTTGACGAAGAGCGATTGGGGCTCCTCCTGCAGTTCGTCGGGGGCGATCAGCGGCGGCGGCTGCGGGCCGCTCCAGCCGGCGAAGAAATCGTCGCAGGCGGCGAAGAAGCGCTCCGGATCGTGTTTTCCCGCGGCGACGATAAGTGCATTGGAGGGGACGTAGAAATCTGCCAGGTAGCGCTTCAGGTCTTCCTCGGTAAAGCCCTTGATGGTGTCCAGATAGCCGATGGTCGGCATGCCGAGCGGATGACCGGACCACAGCAGGCGGCTCGCGAGGTTGCTGGTGTTGGTCTCCTCGCCGCGCTCGTTGATGTCCTCAAGCGCCTCTTCGGTGATGATCCGCTTTTCTATCTCGATATCTTCCAGGGTCGGCTCCAGCAGCATGGAGGAGAAGAGCCTCACCCCTTCCGGGATCTGGTCCGGGTGGATGCGCGAGAAGTAGCAGGTGGTTTCCTCGTCCGTCGCCGCGTTCACGCTGCCGCCGATCGCCTCGAAGGCGATTTCCAGCTCCAGGTTCGAGGCGAATTCGTTGGAACCGCGAAACAGCATGTGCTCCAGGAAATGCGAGATACCCGCTTTTCCGGGGGTGTCGTTGCGCCCGCCGGCTTTTATATAGATGGCAATCTCGGCACTGTGCAGGTGCGGCATTGCGACGGAAACCAGACGCAGCCCGTTGGGGAGAACCTTCTTGGTGCAGCTGAGCATCAAACCTCCAAAATCAGAGTGCCGCCCCCTGCAGGGTCAGCCAGGCAACCGCCGCGTAGCGGGCGAGTTTGCCGGAAACCACCAGCAGGGAAAAACGGATGAAACGAACCCGCAACACCCCGCCGATCAGGCAGAGCGGATCGCCGACGATCGGGAGGAAGCTTAGGAGCAGCGAATAGGAACCGAAGCGGGCGTAGAATCTCTCCGCCTTCAGCGTGCTTTTCTGGTCCAGGCGCAGCACCCGCTGCTTCAGGAAATCGCCGCCATGGAGGCCGATCCAGTAGGTGGTGAGCGCACCCAGGAAGTTCCCGGCGGTGGCGACGGCGACGGCCGCCAGCGGCTCGCTCCTGGAGAGGAGCATGGCGACCAGCAGCCACTCCGAGCCGAGCGGAATCACGGTCGCGGCGAGGAAGCTCAAAAGAAACAGGGAGTAGAAGCCGTAATTAACGAGCCATTCATGCATTGTGCTCAAATTAGCGGAAAGGTTGCGGATTGTCAAACAACTTGATGCCGGGAGCCTGCTAGTTTTTTCTTGACAACCGCGCCGCAAACTGGCAAAAACGACCACATGAACAACACCGGCTATTTTTCCTTTATTAACTTTTACTTTTGGTGCGGCTTTTACTTTAGGCCGTCTCCCCGGGTAGAGGTGTGATTTAGGTTAGCCGGAACTAACTTAACGAACCGAAAGCCGGGGTGGACAGGATCCTCCCCCCTTTGCGGTATCGAACCGATAGTTTGACAGACACAGGGCCGGGGGGCAATCCTTCCGGCCCTGTCGCTTTTGGGGGACAAGGGGGAGCGAGATATGATCGTCGTCATGAAGTCGGGAGCGGCCGCAAAGGACAGGGATGCAGTAACCAACAGGATCAAGGAGTTGGGGTATACCCCGCACATCATCCACGGCACGACCCGTGACGTGATCGGTGCTGTGGGCGACGAGCGGGGGAAGAGCGTCCTGCAGTCGATCGAGTCGATGCAGGGGGTAGAGAGCGTGGTTCCCATTCTGCAGCCGTACAAGCTGGCCTCCAAGGAAGTGAAGAAAGAGGCGAGCGTGGTACGGATCTCCGACACCCTTGCCATCGGCGGCAAGGAGCTGGTCGTCATGGCGGGACCCTGTTCGGTCGAGAGCGAGGAGCAGATCATCGCATCGGCCCTGGCCGTCAAGAGCGCCGGCGCCCAGATGCTGCGCGGCGGCGCCTTCAAGCCGCGCACCTCCCCCTACTCCTTCCAGGGACTTGAGGAGGAGGGACTGAAGCTCCTCGCCAAGGCGCGCGACCTGACCGGTCTTCCCTTCGTCACCGAGGTGATCGACCCCGAGTCCGTCGACCTGGTCGCCTCCTACTCCGACATGCTGCAGATCGGGGCGCGCAACTCCCAGAACTTCGCCCTGCTGAAGAAGGTCGGTCAGATCAACAAGCCGATCCTTTTGAAGCGCGGCATGTCGATGACCATCCAGGAGTTCCTGATGAGCGCCGAGTACATCATGAGCGAGGGGAACCAGTCGGTCATCCTGTGCGAGNNCCTCGATCTCTCCGCCATTCCCGTTTTGAAGGCGAAGACCCATCTTCCGGTGGTGATCGATCCCTCCCACGGGACCGGGAATTACCACTACATCGCCCCCATGTCTTTCGCCGCGGTGGCGGCGGGCGCTGACGGGCTCATCATCGAAGTGCATCCCGATCCCGAGCGCGCCTCCTCCGACGGCCCGCAGTCGCTCAAGCCGAAGAAATTCGCGGCGCTCATGGAGAAGCTGAAGCTTTTCGCCGCGGCAGCGGACAAGAGTCTGTAGGCGACGCACCCTCCCCCAGCCCCTCCTGCCATTAGTTTCCTGATTAGCGCTAATTTTCCGCTGTTCAGGTTCCTCCCCC
>DNRQ01000024.1 GCA_003499925.1 Geobacter sp. | reverse complement strand
CTTCTTCATCGGCGCCGGCGCAGGCCTCATGGTGATCGGCTCCGTCGCAGGCCTTGCCAAGCACAGCATGGGCTCGATGGCCTTCGTGGCGGTCGCCATCATGGCGATCGGCAACGCCTCCGGCCGCGTGGTAGCCGGCGTGCTCTCCGACAAGATCGGCCGCCGCGCCACGCTGACCATCATGCTCTCCCTGCAGGCGATCCTGATGTTCGCAGCCATTCCGGTGGTCGGCTCCGGCAGCGCGGTACTGCTGGTACTGCTCGCCTCCTTCATCGGCTTCAACTACGGCTCCAACCTGACGCTGTTCCCCTCCTTCGCCAAGGATTACTGGGGCTTCAAGAACTACGGCCTGAACTACGGCGTACTCTTCAGCGCCTGGGGTGTAGGCGGGCTGGTCATGGGACGCGTCTCCGAGATGATGAACGCGCAGCCGGGCGGCCTGAACAAGTCCTTCATCCTTGCCGGCAGCTGCCTTGCCATGGGCACCATCATCACCTTCTTCCTGCGTGAGAAAAAGGCCGTTACCGTCGAGGCCCCTGCACTTGCGGGAGAACCCGTTCGGGTCAAGGTTGGCACCTCTGCTTAACGGCAGATCAAACGCCTGCTGAAAAAGATAGGGGCCATGCATTTCGCATGGCCCTTTCTTCGTCGAAAATGGTAGTATGTCGAACCGGAAAATCCCGTCGAAAGGAAGTGCAATGGATACCACCTACGTCACCATCATGCTCGTCGTCTTTCTAGTGCTGACGGGCCTCGCCATCGACATCGGCTACATGTACGTGAGCGAGGAGGATCTGCAAAGTGCCGCGGAGACGGCCGCGCTGACCGGCGCCCAGTCGATCAAGCAGCGCATCCTGTTTCAGGTGCAAAACGATCCGAAGAAGATCGCCGAGGTGGCAGGCGATACCGTGCAGGCCTCCGCCAGAGGCGCCGCAGCGGATTCGGTCTCCGGCAAGCACGCCGCCGCAGCCCTGGTCGGCCTTTCCAACAGCAACGGCAACGCCCTGACCGGCGACAATGACCTCACAGTCGGGTTCTGGAACATAAGCAGCCGCAGTTACACCGCGGGCGGCACACCGGTGAACGCGATGCAGGTCAGGACCAAGCGGACCGCCGAGAGCAGCTCGGTCGGCATGGGATCGCTCGGCAGTTTCATGGCCAAGATCACCGGCACCGACTCGTTCGGGTTCACCCCCGTCGCCACCGCCGCAATTCCGGCCGGCACGCGCTCCAACATCGCCATCTGCTCCGATGCCTGCGAAGCTTCCTGCAGCTATCCCGAGATCTGCAGCATCAAAGAGAGGCGGATGAGCCACGCGCCCTGGGATCCCCGCAGCGGCGCTCCGGCCAGCGACCGCTTTCTCTACACCTCGCTGCTGCATCCGGTCACCATCACCCACACCATGTCCGACATGGTCTGCCAGGAGATGCCGACCCAGGAAGTCTGCGGCAGGCCGATCTTCACGGCAGGCGGTACCAATGACGACATACTGCGCGACATCCAGGCGATGATGTACGACCCGAAGATCGACAGGTCAAACAAGGAATTCGACGCCAAGGGGAACCTGCTGGGGTGGTGGGTCATGGTCCCCGTTTTGGACTGCGCAGCCATCAAGGCGGGAGATGCCTTCGAGCCGCGTACCGTGACCAGGTATTCCCTGGTGCGGATCAGCAGGATCTGTGTGACCGGAAAGGCCGGATGCCGGCAGTTCGGCGGCTCTTCAGATGCGCCGGCTGCCGTCTGCGGCCCCGCTCAGGACGGCCTTTACCTGGACCGCATCTCCTGTGTCGGCTGCGCCAGCAAGAGCAAGATCGTGCTCCCCGGGCTGCATCCGGTTCTGGTCCATTAGTGAGGCGCTGTGAGGATGTTGCCCCCGAGGAACTGCTCCGGGCGATCGATGAATTCAACCGGGGTGACTGGTTCGAGTGCCATGAGACCGTGGAAGAGCTCTGGGTGGGAGAGAAGGGGGAGCTGCGGGACTTTTACCAGGGAGTGCTGCAACTGGCGGTCGCCCTGCATCACTGGCGTGACGGCAACTTCAAGGGCGCTCTCACCCTGCTGCAAAGCGGCGGCGACTGCCTGAGCCGGGTGGCGCCGGTATGCCAGGGGGTGGATGTGGCGCGGCTTGCCGCAGACGCCGGGAAGCTGCAGCAGGCGCTGAGCGCACTCGGGGAGGAACGGATGTCGGAGCTGGAGCAGCGGCTGATCCTGAAGCTGCGGCTGGCTGCGAAATCTCCCCCCATTGAACCTCCCCCCTTTGAAAAAGGGGGGTCGGGGGGGATTTAAGCGATGCCGTTATCCGCGACAAATCCCATCCCCCGGGCGGGGAAAGCCGGCCCCGGGGGATGGGATTTGTCGAGAGTGATTGCTATTTCAACAGCGTGACCTTGCCGTCGTCGAGGTCGTAGGTCGCCGATACGATCTTTATCTTCCCTTCCTTCAGCTGGTGAGCCAGCACTTTCGACTTCTTGGTGAGATCAGCCGCGACCGCCTTGGCGTTCACTGCGACTGCACACTCGACCACCTCCGCTGCCGGTTTCCCCTTACAATCTTTCTTCGCCTTCTTGGCCGAGGGCTCGATCGCCTTGATGATGGCTCCTACGTTCCCCTCCGGTTTTCCCTTGGCGTTCACCGTAGCCGTCACCGCGCCGCAGCGCTCGTGCCCCAGCACCATGATGAGCGGTGAGCCCAGGTGCTCGGCTGCGTACTCGATGCTCCCCAGCACGATCGGGTCGGCGACGTTGCCGGCTACCCGGACCACGAAGATTTCGCCCAACGCCCTGTCGAAGATGATTTCGGGCGGGACGCGGGAATCGGAGCAGGAGAGGATGATGGCGTAGGGATGCTGGCTTGTTGCCAGCTTCTCGCGCGCCGGCAGGTCGCACAATGCCGAAGCGGTCATCTTGCTTTCGACAAAACGCTTGTTGCCGTCGAGAAGTCTTTGCAGCGCCTCGTCGGCGCTGACTCCGGAGCCGCCCCCTGATGCAAAGGCAAATCCTGCGGTTGCTGCCAGGGCCGCTGTCAGCGTCACGATCCTGCTCACTACCTTGCTGCTCTTCATAGACAATTCCTCCTTTGGTTTAAGTCGGGGAGCTCCCCGAAAGCTTCACCTGGCATCCGTCCCACTCTGGAACCGGCCGGCAAACTGCGTAATTTCTGAAGGGGGTAGTCGGTCAGATCCACCTGAGAAATTTCTCGTTCCCAAGCTCCAGCTTGGGAATGCAATCGCTGTCAAAGCTCCAGCTTTGAGGCGTTGAAGCGGAGCTTCTATACATTTGCGTTCCCAAGCTGGAGCTTGGGAACGAGATGATGGAACCGGCCGGCAAACTGCGTAATTTCCGAAAAAACAGGGCCGTCACTTTATTACATATTTTTATCAATTATTCCAGCCTAATATGACCCCCCCGGCGGGCATGGCCCGACTTGCCAGGCCCTCAAGGCAACCGGGTTGACATCCCGCACGACTTCGGGCACATTGGGGTGCGTCCCCCGTGACAAATCTAGATCCTCAAAGGAGCTCCACAGCATGTTCTGGCTTAAATTCCTGGCGATCGCCGTCCTACTGACCGTCGGCATCTTTCTGATAGCCTTCCTGGAAGATATCCTGGTAAGCGCTCCCCGCAGGCGCGAGCTTAAGCGCAAGGCGCTCGAGAAGCTCAACGGTAACCAACGGGGGGATTGAGGCCGCTCTACCTTCAGCCACTTCCTCACCACTTCCTCACCGCTTCCTCACCAGTTCCTCACCAGTTCCTCACCAGTTCCTCACCAGTTCCTCACCAGTTCCTCACCAGTTTCCGCACCGGTTCCGCACCGGTTCCGCACCGGTTCCCGCACCTCCCGCCCCTATTGACTCATCCGCGAAATACTCTATCATTTGCAGGGTTGGAGAAAGCCAATCAAAACGGTTTGCGGCGCGACTCATTTTCACCTCCGGGAGCCAAATGTGAGAATAGCGCAGATAGCACCACTGTACGAAACCGTTCCTCCCCATTATTACGGAGGCACCGAGCGCGTAGTCTCCTACCTGACGGAGGAGCTGGTGCGCCAGAACCACGAGGTCACGCTCTTTGCCAGCGGCGATTCGGTGACCTCGGCCCGCCTGGTCCCCTGCTGCAAAAACTCGCTGCGGCTCGACAAAGGGTGCGTCGACCCCCTGCCGCATCATCTGGTGATGCTGGAGCAGGTCTGCCGCATGGCCCACGAGTTCGACGTCCTGCACTACCACGTCGACTACCTGCATTTTCCATTGAGCCGGCGCTACCGCTTCACCCACGTGACCACCCTGCACGGCCGTCTCGACATTCCCGACCTGGTCCCGCTGTACCGGGAATTTCCCGAGATGCCGGTGATCTCCATCTCCGACGCCCAGCGCCGTCCCCTTCCCTGGATCAACTGGAAGGGGACCGTGCACCACGGCCTTCCTGCCGACCTGCTCCCCTTTAGCCCGGACGGCGGCGAGTACCTCGCCTTTCTGGGGAGGATCTCCCCGGAGAAGGGGGTGGAGGCCGCCATAGCGATCGCCCGGAGGAGCGGCATCAAGCTGAAGATTGCCGCGAAGGTGGACAAGGCCGACGTCCGTTTCTACGAAAGCGAGATAAAGCCGCTTCTGGACGGGCCGCTGGTCGAGTTCATCGGCGAGATCGGGGAAGAGGAGAAGAAGGAGTTCCTGGGCAACGCGCTGGCGCTGGTTTTCCCGATCGATTGGGAAGAGCCGTTCGGGCTGGTGCTGATCGAATCGATGTCCTGCGGCACCCCGGTGATCGCCTTTGGCCGGGGCTCGGTGCCGGAAGTGATCAGGGACGGCATCTCCGGTTTCATCGTCCCCGACATCGAGGGGGCGGTACAGGCGGCGGCGCAGGTCGGCAGCCTGAGCAGGATGCGCTGCAGAAGATACTTCGAGGAAAAGTTCGCAGTGGCCAGAATGGCCGCGGATCACCTGGCGATATACCGGACGCTGATCGCCGAAAGAGAGCTCAATGCAAACCTGGTGACGCTCAGGCAGCGCAGCAGCACAACCTAGCTGGACCGGAGGGGTCATGGAGGTCATCCAGATAGAAGACAAGTATTACATCCTCGCCAACTCGGACCGGGCGGCGGAGTGTTCACGGGTGCTCAAGGAAGGGGATACCTTTGCCATTTTCGACTGCCACGGCGACATCCACCCGATCGGGCTGGGGGAGCAGGGCATCTTTCATGAAGGAACCCGCTTCCTCTCCAAGATGGAGCTCCGCTTCGCCGGATTGCGTCCGCTGCTGCTCGGCTCGACCATCAAGCAGAACGAGATGCTCGCCATCGACCTGATGAACCCCGACTTCACGGTGGGCGACAGCACCATCCGGCGCGATGCCGTCCACATCTTCCGCTCCAAGCTGATCTGGGAGGGAAACTGCTTCGAGCAGTTGCGGCTCACCAATTTCAGCATGGCCCCTTTGCAGATCCCCTTCACCATCGATTTCGAGGCGGACTTCGCCGACATCTTCGAGGTGCGCGGCACCAGGCGGGAACGGAGGGGGACGCTGCGTCCCACCCAGCTCACCGCTTCCTCGGCCCTCCTCTCCTATCAGGGGCTGGACGGCGCGGTCCGGACCACGCAGATCAGCTTCACCCCGCAACCGGAGCAGCTGAACGCCGCCGAGGCGAGCTACCTGGTGCAGCTCGCTCCCAAGGAATCGATCACCATCGGCGTCACCGTTACCTGCGGCTGCCGCGAGTGCGAGCTCTTCAGCGGCAGCTATCAGCAGGCGCAGAAGGAGGCCCATGCCTCCCTGGCGCAGCTCAAAGCGGGCTACTGCGACATCAGGACCGACAACCCGCATTTCAACCTCCTGCTGGAGCGCTCGCAGTCGGACCTCATGATGATGATGACCCGCACCCCGCACGGCGACTACCCCTATGCGGGCGTTCCCTGGTTCAGCACGGCGTTCGGCAGGGACGGCATCATCACGGCGCTCGAGACGCTCTGGGTCAATCCGAGCATCGCCCGCGGCGTCTTGTCCTACCTGGCCCGGAGCCAGGCCGCGGCACTCGACCCGGAAAAGGATGCCGAGCCGGGGAAAATCATCCATGAAACCAGGATGGGGGAGATGGCGGCCCTGGGGGAGATCCCGTTCGGCCTCTATTACGGCAGCGTCGACTCCACCCCCCTTTTCATCGTCCTGGCCGGCGCCTACTACCGCCGCACCGGGGACCGGGAGTTCATCGCCGGGATCTGGGACAACATCCTGCGGGCACTGGAGTGGATCGACGTCTACGGGGATGCCGACGGCGACGGCTTCGTGGAGTACGCCCGCCATTCGCACCAGGGGCTGGTGCAACAGGGGTGGAAGGATTCCAACGACTCCGTCTTCCATGCCGACGGGACGCTGGCGGAGGCTCCCATCGCCCTTTGCGAGGTGCAGGGGTATGTCTATGACGCCAAGGTGAGCGCTGCGGAAATGGCTGCCGTGATGGGGGAGGGCTCGCGCGGCTTCGAACTGATGGAGCAGGCGCGGACCCTGCAGCGCAGGTTCAACGAGGCCTTCTGGTGCGAAGATCTCTCTTTCTACGCCCTGGCCCTGGACGGGAGCAAGAAGCCGTGCCGGGTGCGCTCCTCCAACGCCGGGCATTGCCTCTTCTCCGGCATCGTCGCGCCCGAACATGCCGCGGCACTCGCCGTCCAGCTGTTGTCGGACGACTTTTACACCGGCTGGGGGGTGCGCACCCTCGCCAGTTGCGAGACGCGCTACAACCCCATGTCCTACCACAACGGCTCGATCTGGCCCCACGACAACGCGCTGGTGGCCTACGGCCTCGCCAGGTACGGTTTTACCAGGGACGCCATAGTCGTCTTGGAGGGGATCTTCGAGGCCTCCCTCGCCATGGAGCTGCAGCGGTTGCCCGAGCTTTTCTGCGGTTTCAAGCGGCGCGGTGACTCCAGTCCGATCCTCTACCCCGTTGCCTGTGCACCGCAGGCATGGGCCGCCGCCTCCGTGTATCTGCTGTTGCAGGGATGCATGGGGCTCTCCATCGACGCCGAAAAAGGTCAGGTCCGCTTTGCCTATCCGGCTCTCCCGCCGTTTCTGAACAAGG